>DATJTX010000026.1 GCA_035502855.1 Candidatus Baltobacteraceae bacterium | reverse complement strand
GTGACCGAGCCGACGACGATGGAGATGCGCCATCGCGGCCATAACCCTTCGGGCAAGGGCATTTTCCGGTGCGGGTCTTCGTTGCATCCTCGGTCACAGAGCGCGTTGCTATGCTCCCTCGGATGCGCCTCGATTCGCACCGGAAAATGCTCCTTGCGATCGGTACAGCGACTTCTTCGGAGCTTCCCTAAGTGCCGCGCCGGTGCCTTGGTCATCCCGAGCGCAGCTATCTATTGCGGGGTGGTGGCTTGAAGTAAGCTCACACGCTTGGTTGCGATGCCGACGGCATCCGGATCGCTCCCCTTCTCCGCGAGGTGGAACTGCGTGAGCGCATCGGCTTTATCGCCTTGCGCTTCATACGCGTCGCCGAGCAGCACGTGCAGACGTCCGTCGTCGTGCACGGAAGCGATTCCCTTGATGAGCACGGCTTGTTCCAAGACGTAGAGCTGACGGCGCTGGTAATCGAGCGCGAGATCGATGTACGCTTCGCGCAGATACGGATACAACTCGATCGCTTTGGCGTATTGTGCGACCGCGCGTTGCCAGTCGTCCTGCATGTCGGCCAAGTAGCCGTAGTTCACGAATGTCTCGGCACGCTCCGGTGCGAGTTTAAAGGCGAGATCGAGCGTCCGCTTTGCATCGTCGGGCCGGTTCGCCTCGAGATAGGTCGCCGCCAAATTGTCCTCGCACTGGTATGAGTCCGGCTCGATGAGCAGGCAATGCTTGAATTGCACGATCGCCTCGTCGTATTCGTGCAGGTCGAGCAATACCAAACCCAAGCCGTTGATGGCGGTGAGATTTTGCGGATCTTCATCGAGCGCGCGGCGGTAGTAGATCTCCGCCTCGGCCGGCTGACGGATTGCCTCGAAGACTTGGCCGAGCTCACCTTGGATCGCCGGATCGGTCGGAAAATCGCGCGCGAGCCGAACCATGTCGCTCTCGTACTGCGCGAGATCGCCCTTACGTTCGTGCAATTGGACCAAGTCGTTGACCGAGTCCGTTCCCGGCAATGCCGCGTTGAACTGCGCGATCGCGTCGTCGACGCGGTTCTCTTCGGCGTAGACCGTGCCCAGGCGGTTGTGCGTTTCCCGATCGTTGGGCGCGTGCTCGAGAATCTCTTGGTAGAGAAATGCGGCCCGGTCGATCTGTCCGGTCCGGAAGTAGAGGTCGCCGAGAAAGCGCTTAGGCGCGATCTCATCGGGATGCAGCATGACGTAGGCAGAGAGGCGCCTGATCGCGCCGGGCATATCGCCTGCCGCGATGCGTTCCCGCGTCGCACGGATCGCTCCGGCCGGGTCGGCGGGGAAACCGTCCAAGATCGACTTGACGAGCGATGGGTTATCGTACAATTGCATGTCGGCCGCGGCGGGCGCCGCGACCAAGAGTGCCAGGGCAACGAGAGCGGCGCCGATTGACAGGCCCAACTTCATGCTCGGCCCTCCTTTGGTTCGTAACCCCATAGTACACCGATCAGAACGCCTGGGCAGCATCCGCCGTGACTTTAGCCGGCAAAGCTTTAGCTTTGACGGCTAGGGCGACAGCGCGAGCGCAGCCGCGCGACCTTAGCCGGCAAGGCGTTAGCTTTGACAGCCGAGACGACAGCGCGAGCGCAGCCGCGCGACTTTATCTCGCAAAGGTTCACCTTTGACAGCCGAGACGACAGCGCGAGCGAAGCCGCGCGACTTTAGCCGGCAAAGCTTCAGCTTTGACGGATAAAGTCGTCTAGTCCTTACAGTTTTCGGAGATGCCCTCGAGAATCCGTACGAGCGTCGCTCGGTCGTGCGGTGAGAAGCCGCGCAGCGCGTGTTCGGTCTCCCGATCGATGATCGCCGAGAGGACCGGCTGCAGACTGCGGCCCCGGTCGGTGAGATAAATACGGACCGAACGGGCGTCCTGCGGATGTGCTTGCCGGGCAACCAATCCGTCGCGCACCATCCGCTGCACGGTACGGGTGATCGTCGGCATTTCCACGTCGAGGCGGTCCGCGATCTCGCGCGGCGTCAGCCCGTCAATCTCCCACAGGTGCCGCAACACCTGATACTGTCCAAGGCGAGAGCCCGATTGTTGCAGCGCGCGGTCGACGCGGGCACGGATCGTTCTGACCGTGTTCCCGAGCGTCTTGACAACGTCGCGCTCGGCGCTCATCGCACGAGCGGCAAAACGTTACTCGGTGTGTAGGGATAAAACGTCATGATCAGGATGAGCGCAAAGCACGCAGCGGCGCTAATCCACGCGAGCGGGGCGAACGGATGCACGTCATGCGCGTGCGCGTGGGGATCGCGCGAATACATCGCGCGAATGACCTTGGCGTATGCATAGAGCGAGATCGCGGTCCCGACGATCAAGACGGCGCCGAGCCACGCATATCCGGAATCGACGCTGGTCGAGAGGATGAGGATTTTGCCGAGGAACCCGGCGGTCGGAGGCAAGCCGGCCATAGCGAGCAGAAAGAAGGTCATCAGCGCGGCCGTAACCGGGCGGCGGAATCCCAGACCGCGGTAGTTGGCCAGGCGCGAGCCTTGTTCGTGTTCGTCGGAGAGCAGCGCCGCCACGCCGAACGCGCCCAAGTTCATGAACGTGTACGCGACGAGATAGTAGATCGCGTACCGCAGGCCGAGCGCGCTTCCACCGGCAAAGGCGGCGAGAATGTAACCGACCTGCGCGATACCCGAATAGGCGATCAGCCGTTTGAGGTCGTGCTGCGCGAGCATACCGACGTTGCCGGCGATCATCGAGACCGCGGCAATAATCCACACCGGCAAGAGCAGGCGTTGATCGACGCCGGCCGGCAACGCCGCGTAGATGAAGCGCGCGAAGACGGCGAGCGTGCCGGCCTTGGTCACCACGCTCATGAACGCGGTAACGGGAAGCGGCGCGCCTTCGTACACGTCGGGCGACCAGGCGTGAAACGGAACCAGCGAGAGTTTGAACGCGATGCCGATCAGAAAGAGCCCCGCGCCCATCCACGTCAACGGATTGCCGGCGAGTGCCGGGTTGACCAGGTCCGCGAGCGCCACGCTGCCGCTTGCACCGAAAAGCAGCGCCATCCCGTAGAGCAGAAATCCTGAGGCCATTGAGCTCAGAATAAGGTACTTGAGCGCGGCTTCACGCGCGGTGGGGCGATCGGCCACGCCGCAAAGACAGTAGAGCGCGAGCGAGAGCAGCTCGAGTCCGAGGAAGATCGTCATCAAGCTGCCCGCACCGGCCATCAGCATCGCGCCGCACGTCGACCACAAGAGCAGCGCGATCGAGCCGTACACACGCGCGCGCTCGCCGGTCGTGCCGTAGAGCACCACCGAACCGAGCGCGCCGATCAGGATGATCTCTTGGAACACCACGCTGAAGCCGCCGAGGATAAACGCACCGCCGAAGGCGGCGTAATCATGGCCATACTGCGTGGCGCAGACGATGCCCGCGGCCAGCAGACCGGCCACCGCAAGGCCGATCGCAACCCCGCGATGGAGATTCTTCGGCGCCGCCAGATCGGCGAGCAACACCACCAGGGCGGTCACCGCGACGATGGTGAGCGGCGCGAGGGCGCCCCAGTCGGCGCTCGTAACGGTGATGTTCATCGTACGATCCCTTGAACCGCGAGCGTGAGCACGTGCGGGTTGACGCCGACGAACACCAGCGCGAGCACGAGCGGCGCGAGCGCGATGCCTTCGATCCACGAAAGATCGGCGCGCACCGGCAGATCGGGAATCTCGGGTCCGTTCATGATTCCCTGATAGAGACGCAGCATGTACGCCGAGGCGAGCACGATCGGAATGAGCGCGAGGATCACGGCCCAGATCCAACCAGCCTGGAACACGCCGGTGAGAATCACGATCTCACCCGCGAAACCCGCCAGGCCCGGCAATCCCAGCGCCGCCAGCGACGCGATCGTGAGCGCGCCCGCGAGGCGTGGATTGACCGCGGCCAGACCGCCGAGCCGCGTCAGCGAGCGCGTCTCCTCGCGTGATTCGATGTATCCCAAAATCAGGAACAATGCTGCTGAGAAGAGGCCGTGCGCGATGATGTAGATCAGCGCGCCGGCCAGTGCGATCGGATTGAACGTGGCGATCGCAATGACGATCAACCCCAAATGCGAGAGCGAAGAGTACGCGACGACGCGCTTGGTATCGGTTTGCACCAGCGCGGTCAGCGCGCCGTAAAGCAGCGAGATCACGCCCAGGACGACGAACACCAACGCCGAGGCGCGCAGATAGTCCGGCATGAGCGCCATGCCGATCACGATCAGACCGTACAGCCCCGCTTTCGATTGCACCGCGCTCACAACCGCGACCATGGGCGCGGGCGTGTCGGAATAGGTCAGCGGCATCCAGGTATGCAGCGGCCAGATCGGCGTCTTGACCAAGAACGCGAACGCGAAGCCGGCAAAGATCCACGGAACCCAACTGCCGATCAAATGCACGCCGCCGCGCCCGATCACGTCGGTCGAGCCGAAGAGCACGCCGAACGCGGCGGTAGCAAGCAAGAGCGTCAGGCCGCCGGCAAAGTTGTAGATGAAATAGCGCCAGGCCGTCGCGTGATGTTGCCCCCAGCCGATCAGCGTGAAGAACACGGGCAAGAGCATCAGATCCCAGAAGAGCGCGAAAACGAGCAGATCGCGCGCCAGGAAGACGCCCATCATCGTGCCCTCGAGCAAGAGCAACTGCCCGATGAACGCGGCGGTCCGCGGCACGTTCACCGAGAGCACGGCACAGAACGTGCACAGCGCGAGCAGCAGCACGAGCCAATACGAAATACCGGTATTGCCGAAGTGGAACGCGGATTCGAACGGACGCGAGAGCCAGCGGAAACTCCACTCCTGACCGTTCGCCGCGATCGCGATGCCGAAGGTTGCCGCAGCCACGATTGCTCCGGCCGCTCGCGATGCCGTCCCACGCTCGTCGCGCAGCCCGAGCATGACGAGGCCGACGACGATCGGCAGTAGGATCAGCGCAAGCACCATCTCAGCGAATTCCTCCCGCGACGATCGCGTAGTACACGACGAAGCATGCGACGCCGAAAACCAAGAGCAGCGCATACGCGCGCAACAGGCCGGTCTGGAACGAACGCACCAGCGCGCCGAGCCACTGCGCCGAGATCGCCGTTTCGCGTACCGCGCCGTCGACCACGTGCGGATCGAGATACCGGCTGAAGATCGTGCCGAGGAACTGCGAACTGCGCACGAAGAGCAGATCGAGTGCCGCATCGAAATAGAATGCGTTGGTCAAAACCGCCGGCATGTGAACCGACTCGCGGCGCAGCCATTCGATCGCGTTGGCCGTAGCCGCCGCGCTTCCATAGCGAAGGTACGCGAAGGCGATGCCGACCAGCACGCAGGCGAAGGTTATGGCGCCGGTCACGCCTTCGCTCACCGGCGTCGCGGCCAGCGCCGGGTGCGGGAACTGTTCGGCGAAGAAGCGCGCCCAGGGCGAAGAATCGCCGCCGAACATGATCCAGCCGATCAGCACCGTGAACGGGATCAGGATCGCGACCGGAACGATCATGAACCACTGCGCGCTGGGCGAGTGGTGTACGTCTTGCGGTTCGTGCGTTTGCGCCACCGCGTCGTGAGCGGACGGGGTGCCGGCAAGTTCGGGATGACGAATGCCCAAATCGGACGGATCGACGTCGCCCCGGTAGGCGCCGAAGAACGTGACGAAGAGCAGCCGGCACATGTAATACGCGGTGATGCCGGCGGTTACGATGCCCAGCGCGTAGAGCCACGGATAGCCGTGCGCCAGCACACCGTAGATCACGAGATCCTTACTGAAGAACCCGCTTCCGATGTACGGAATACCCGAGATCGCAATGACGCCGGTCAGCATTGCGACGAACGCAAACGGCAAGCGCTTGATCAGGCCGCCCATCCGGCGCACGTCCTGCTCGTCGTGCAGCGCGTGAATGATGATGCCCGAACCCAGAAAGAGCTGCGCCTTGAAGAACGCATGCGTGAAGAAATGAGCGATCCCGCCTTCGTAGGCGCCGACGCCCACGCCCATGATCATGTAGCCGATCTGTGACATCGTCGAGTAGGCGAGGATTCGTTTGATGTCCCACTGGGCGCAGCCGAGAATCGCGCCCAGCAGCGCGGTGAGACCGCCGATCGTACCGACGACCACCTGCGCGTCGCTGTTCTGACTCCACAGCGGAGCGCAGCGCGCGATGAGATACACGCCGGCGGTGACCATCGTGGCTGCGTGGATCAGCGCAGAGACGGGGGTCGGGCCCTCCATCGCGTCGGGAAGCCAGGTATGCAGCGGAATCTGCGCCGATTTCGCGGCCGCGCCGATGAAAAGGCAGATGCAGATCACCAAGAGCCACGGCGTGGGGTACGAGCCCGCAAACGCAAACGCATCGCCGAACGTGATCGAGTGCACCGACGAAAAGATCGCAAAGATTGCGAACATGATGCCCACGTCGCCCACGACGTTGATCACGAACGCCTTGCGCGCCGCGGCAACCGCACTCGGCTTGAAGAACCAGTAACCGATCAAGAAATACGAAGCCAAGCCGACCAGTCCCCAGCCGACGAGCAACCCGACGAAGTTATCGGAGAGCACGAGGGTGAGCATCGCGAAGACGAAGAGGTTCATCTGCGCGAAGAAGCGTGCGAAGCCGCGATCACCGTCCATGTAGCCGATCGAGTAGACGTGGATCAAGAAGCCGACGCCGGTGATGATCAGCGTCCAGAGCAATGCGAGCGGATCGAGCAGCAGGCCGAAATCGAAGCCGGGGAACCAACTGAACAGCGTTTGGTGCGCGCCGACCAGATCGACCCCGCCGGTGCTGACCTTCTGCGTCGCCGAGCCCCACAGCATCAAGGTCGCGACGAACGAAGCGCCGATCGTCGCCGAACCCAGCGGGCCGGCCAATCGGCGCAGCTGCGGGCCGAAGGCCCAACATACGATCGCGCCCGCGAGCGGCAAGAGCCAGAGCGCGATCAGCACCGGATACGATCCCTCAACCCCCATCACGTGATGCAGCATCGTCGGCGGCCCTACTATCCTTTCATCAGCGCGACGTTGTCGACGTCGACGACTTCGCTGCGCCGGAACACGGTCACCACGATCGCGAGGCCGATCGCCGCCTCAGCGGCAGCGACCGTGATCACGAGAAAGACGAAGATGTGTCCGGCGTTATTCAACCAGGCGCGCGCAAAAGCGGCGAAGAGCAGATTGGCCGCGTTGAACATCAGTTCGATCGACATCAGCATGATCAAAGGGTTGCGCCGCACGAGCACGCCCGCGACGCCGATGAAAAAAATCACCGCCGAAAGTCCGACGTAATTTGCCACCGGGACCGTCATCGGAACCATTAGTCCCCCTCCCGCAGAATCGCTTCGCGCATCTCGCGCCGCACTTCCTCGGCGTGCTTCTTGCTCGTCGTGTACGGCGCTTGATCGCCTGCCAGCAGCACGACGCCGATCACCGCGACCATCAGAATCAGCGCTGTGATCTCGAACGGCAAGAGATATGTCGTAAAAAGCGCGGTTCCGAAGTCGGCCACCGAACCGAACACGCCGGCAGTACCGGCCGGTCCGAGCGTCGAGCCTCCGGCCGCGCTCGCCGGCGTCACGACCGCCGTATGCGCCAGCGACCACGTCAGAAAACCGAGTGCGATCACGACCAGTGCGACCGCCGGATAGACGATCCTCGGCAGACGATCGGGGCCGGTCGCAAAGGGCGCGACCCCGCTGGAGAGCAACGCAATCACGAACAGGAACAAGACCAGAATCGCGCCGGAGTAGACGATCAATTGAATGACCGCGAGGAACTCGGCGTTGAGGGTCAGGTAGGTCGCTGCAAGCGCGACGAAATTCAGCAGCAGCGCGACCACGCTGTACACGGGCTTGGGCGCCGTGATGCACCACATCGCCGAAGCGATGAGCACGACCGCCAACCCCCAATACAGGATCATCCGGCAAGTCCCCGGCGCTCGGTTTTCAGGATCGTGCCGCGGTGCGTCGCGTCGTACCCGGTCTGCACGTCGACCGTCGATTTGACGTCGGCGACGCGGCCGAGATCCGAGGGAATGCCGTTGGGCCGCTCGTCGGGTGGCGTGCCGACGCCGGCCTCCGGCGGAACCAGCAGCCGATCCTTCGCGTAGATGAACGATCCGCGGCGGTAATCCGACATCTCGAACCGCGGCGTGAGCACGATCGCGTCGGTCGGACACGCCTCTTCGCACATGCCGCAGAAGATGCAGCGCAGTTCGTCGATTTCATACCGTGCCGCGTACCGCTCCGCGGGCGAGACGCGGTTCTCCGGCGTGTTCTCGGCGCCGATCACGGTAATCGCATTGGCCGGGCATGCGCTCGAACAGAGTTCGCAGCCGATGCAGCGCTCCTTGCCGTCGGCGTAGCGGCGCAGCTCGTGCAGTCCGTGAAAGCGCGGTGCATGCTGCTTCTTCACCGACGGATATTCGATCGTCGGGCGCTTGGCGAACATGAACTTGAACGTAATGCTCAGGCCCTTGAGAATCGCCCCGACGTTGTAGAGTTGTTTGCGCATGAGTTAGCCCCGCAGCGCGACGTAGATCGCGGTGACGATGAGATTGACCGTGGCGATCGGCAAGAGCACCTTCCAACCGAACGCCATCAGCCGGTCGTAGCGAAAACGCGGAAGCGTCGCGCGTAGCCACATGTAGAAGAACATGAACGCTCCCACCTTGATCAGGAACCACACGATGCCCGGGATCGGAACCGAACCCAGGCCGACCGGCGCGTTCCAACCGCCCAGGAAGAGCAGCGCGGCGATACACGAGACGGTGAGCATGTTGACGTATTCGGCGATGAAGAACAGCCCGAAGCGCAGACCCGAATACTCGGTGTGAAATCCGGCGACCAATTCGGTTTCCGCCTCGACCAAATCGAACGGCACGCGATTGGTCTCCGCCACCGCGGTAATCACGTAGATGAGGAAGCCGACGAGCTGCGGGCCGATGAACCACCAGCGCGCCTGCGCGTTGACGATCCCGTCGAGCGAGGTCGTGCCCGCCAGAATCAGCACGCCGATCAGCGAGAGCGACATTCCCAGTTCGTAACTGATCATCTGCGCCGTCGAGCGCACGCTGCCCAGCAGCGGATACTTCGAACCCGAGGCCCATCCGCCGAGCGAGATGCCGTAGACGCCGATCGAGGTAATCGCGAGCAGCAGGAGGATGCCGGCGTTGACGTTGCCGATTGCCCACGTGCCCGACGAACCCGCGCCGAACGGAATGATCGCGTACACCGAAAATGCGGTGAGCAGCGAGATGAACGGCGCAAGCCGGTAGATCAGCGGATCGGCGCTCTTCGGCGTCAGATCTTCCTTGAGAATGAGTTTCGCCGCGTCAGCCGCCGGTTGCATCAGCCCCCACGGACCGACACGGTTGGGCCCCGGACGCAGCTGCATCCACCCGAGCACCTTGCGCTCCGCCAACATCGCATACGCAAACGAGGTAACGACGACAAGCAGCAGGATCGCCGATTTGATGAGAATGACGAGCCAATCAGGCATGCGTTACCGCCCTCACGCGATCGTCGTGTGCGGCCGTGCCGCCACCGTCCCAGAGCGTTCGCGGCGTGCGCGCGCGCTCGTCGCCCTGGCGCAACGCGCCGCTGTGATAGAGCGCGTCGCCGAACTCGCCGGCAAAGGGCGAGGCTGCGCGCGCGATCACCGCTGCGTCGAGTTCTTCGATGGTCGGAAGCGCCAGATCGAACTGTTGCGCGAGCCCGATGAGCATCTCGAGATCGGAGAGCGGGCCGGCCGGCGCTTCCAGCGAGGCGTTTACCGGCAAAAGATCGCCGGCCAGATTCACGGTCGTCCCGGTCTTCTCAAACGCGCCCTTGGCCGGTAGCACCAGGTCTGCAAGCTGCGCCGTCTCGGTCATGAAGAGTTCGCTCACCATGACGAACGGCAGAGCGTTGAGCGCGGCCCGCACGCCGTCCGTATCCGCGGCATTGCGCAGCGGGTTGACGCCGAAGAGCGAGAGCGCGCCCAATTTACCGCTCCGGGCGGCATCGAACATCAGCGCGCCGTCCATGCCGCCGTCGATCGGCAGCATGCCCATCGCCTCGGCTCCGCGCGCGTTGCCTTGTTCGCTCGCGATATACGTTTTTGCCTCCCGTCCGCTCGACGTTTCGGCGAGTGTCTTGCCGAGCGCCAGGTCGACGCCGTCCCACACGATCGCCAAGCGTGCGCCGGCGGGAATTCGTGCGATGACCTGCGCGGCGTTTTCCGCGTCGACGTGGTGAATCTGCGCGCCGGACCGCTTGGCCTTGATCGCGCGCAGCCACAGCACCGGCGCCAGTTCAGCCGGCGTTTGACCGCCGATGACGATCGCATCCGCGCGTTCGAGATCGGCGTACGTGCCCGAGCGCCGGCCCGGTGAGGCTTGCTGCTGACGCCCGGCGCGCCAATCGAGATTGCGTACGCCCAGCGCGCGAAAGACGTGTTGCAACAGATACGCTTCTTCATTGAGAAGGCGCCCGCCGCCGATCGCGCCCACGCCGGCATTCGAGCCGCGCGCGTCGCGGATCGAGCGCGCCCAGAGCACGAAGGCGTCGTCCCAACCGATCTGAACGAAGGTTCCGTCGCGCAGGTAGAGTGGCTGCGTGATCCGCTCGGGAGAACGGTAGAAGCCGATGTTGTAGCGCCCGCGGTCACAGAGCCAGCCGTCGGAGATCGCGTCGTCATGCTCGACCGACATCGTGCGCAGCGGCTCGCCGTAGCGCACGTCCGAGAACTGTTGGCATCCCACCGGACACTGCGTGCACGTCGTCTGCGTCCGATTCAAATCCCACGGACGCGATTTGAAGCGATAGGTCTTCGAGGTGAGCGCGCCCACCGGACACAGTTCGGTCACGTTCCCGGTGAAGTGATGCCGGTATGGATCGCCGGTCGCGGTCGCAATGATGTCGTTGTGCCCGCGATCCTTCACGATCAGTTGCCGTTCATCGGCGATGATGTCGTCGAAACGCACGCAGCGCTGACAAACGACGCACCGCTCTTCGTCGAGCACGATCGTCGGGCCGAGATCGACGCCCTTCGGTTTGCTCAGTTTCGGATCGGCGACATCGGAAGATCCGCGGCCGTACGCCATCGCATAATCTTGTAAATCGCACTCGCCGCCCTTGTCGCAAATCGGACAATCCAGCGGATGATTGACCAGGAAGAGTTCCAGCACCATGCCGCGCCCGGTCTTGGCCTTCTCACTCTGCGTGTGCACCGCCATGCCCTCGGCGACCGGCGTGTTGCACGCGATCTGCAGCTTGGGCATGCCCTCGATCTCGACCAGACAGATGCGGCACAATCCGGCCGGACCGAGCTTGGTGTGGTAGCAATAGACCGGAATCTCTTGCTTGACGGTCTTCGCCGCCTCCACCAGCAGCGTGCCTTTCGGAACGCTCACCGGCACGCCGTCGATGGTCAGGTTTACCAATTCTGGACTGTCAGCCATTCTCTCTATGACTCCGGGGCAAGCGCTTGCGAGACGTTCGCTAAGCGAAAACTCGAAGTTTTTGCGCCATTCGCAGGATGCGATCTTCCATTGGACGTGGCGCAAAAACTCGGTAGCAGGAGCGCCGCACGATGCGGCGCGAGGAGCGGTTTCGCGAGCGAACGTCTCGCGAGCAAAAGCCCCGGGGTCATACCCTCACCGTTTCCTTGAGGAGGCGCGCTTCGAACTGATCTGGGAAACGATTGAATACGGATAGTAAGAACGGTTCGATCGAGTCGCCGAGCGGGCACAGGTTGAGGCCGGTGATCATGTGACCCACGCGTTTGATCATGTCGAGATCGCTGCGCAGACCGCGGCCTTCGACGAAACGATGCAGCACACGCTCGAGCCAGTGGCCGCCCTCGCGGCAGGGCGTGCACTGCCCGCATGATTCGTGCGCGTAGAACCGCACCATGTTCAACGCCGCTTTGACGAAATCGGTCGTGTCGTCGAAGACGGTGAATGCGCCCGAGCCGAGCATCGAGCCGGCTTTGGCCATCGACTCGTAGTCGTACGGCCAGTCGAGGTGTTCTTCGAACACGCACGCGGACGAACCGCCGCCGGGCTGCACCGCCATGAACGTGCGTCCGGGGCGCAGTCCGCCGGCTATCTCGATCAGCTCGCGCAGGGTGGTGCCGAGCGCCACTTCGTAGTTGCCCGGCTTCTGCACGTGACCGGAGATCGAGACGACCTTGTAGCCTTTGCTGCGCTCGCTGCCGACGGCAGCGAACCAATCCGCGCCCCGCTCGAGGATCGGCACGAGATAGGCGAGCGTCTCGACGTTGTTGACGACGGTCGGCATACCGTAGAGTCCCGCGACCGCAGGGAACGGCGGCTTCAGGCGAGGTTCGCCGCGCTTGCCTTCGAGCGAGTTGAGCAGCGCGGTCTCTTCGCCGCAAATGTAGGCGCCGGCACCGCGATGCGGGGTGACCTCGATACTATAGCTGCTCCCGAATACATTGGCGCCGAGCAGTCCGGCCGCGCGCGCGTCGGCGATCGCCTTGGTGAAGATCTCGAAGCCGCGCTTGAACTCGCCGCGAATATAGATGTACGCATGCGTGCAGTTGATTCCGTACGCGCCGAGCAGGATGCCCTCGAGAATCAGATGCGGCGTTTCCTCGAGCAGCATGTGATCCTTGAACGTGCCGGGCTCGGCTTCGTCGCAATTGCACACGAGATAGCGCGGGTTGTCGTTCTTGGGCAAGAACTGCCATTTGCGCCCGGTCGGAAATCCCGCGCCGCCGCGGCCGCGCAGCCCCGACTTATCGGCCGCCTCCATCACGTCGGCGGGTTTGAGTTCGCGCACCGCGCGCTCCCACTGCTTGTAACCGCCGCGCTCGCGATACGCGTCGATGTCGCGCAGATCCGCCTCGCCGATCCCGGCGGTCAGGATTTTAGTGACCGGCATTTGAACCATTCCCTTTTAATCCTGAGCCTGTCGAAGGACGCTCCTCTTCCACGATCTCGGCGATGCTGCGCGCGTCGCGGACGAAGCGCTCTCGCGTGCGCGCGACGAACGACGCGCTTTCCGTCACGAAGTGATCGAGCATGATCGCGCCGCTCGGATCGCCGACTCCGCCGGCATTGTCGGGATCGGTGGAGGTGAGCGTTCCCGGCGACTTTCCCCCGGTGCCGATGCTCGCGTCCTGGTTTACCTTCCAGGTGCGATCGGGCTTGGCCGTCTGCGCCATCGGTTTGACCGGATACGTGCCGTTGCGCATCGCTTCGATCATCGAATCGATCGCCTGCGGCGTGAGAGAGTAGACGAATTCCAAATTGACCTGCATGCACGTCGCACGGTCGCATGCGGCAAGGCACTCGACCTCTTCATACGAGAACAGCCCGTCATCCGTCGTTTCGAGCGTACCGATGCCGAGCTTCTCGCGAAAATACGACATGATCGACTCGGCGCCGTTGAGTTCGCACATCAATCCGCGGCAGACTTGCAGCACGTACTTGCCGACCGGTTTGCGGAACAGCAAAGTGTAGAACGAAACCGTCGCCTCGACTTCCGCCGCCGTGAGGCCGAGCAGATCGGCCACAAAACGAATCGCCTCCGGCGAAACGTAGCCCTGGCGCTCCTGAAAGAGATGCATGATCGGCAACAGCGCCGAGCGCGGCTGCTCGTAGAGCGCAACGAGGGCTTGGCATCGCGGCTTGAGCTCCGCCGCCAATGCGCCAAAATCGAACGCTTCCGTCGTGCTCACTCGCGAACGCTCCCTTGTCGCTTCCCCGCAGGATGCGACCCTTCGAGGCTCGCCTTCGGCTCGCACCTCAGGGTGACGGAGCAACGGTCATCCTGAGGTGCACGAGCGCGCAGCTTCGGCTCGCACCTCAGGGTGACGGAGCAACGGTCATCCTGAGGTGCACGAGCGCGCAGCTTCGGCTCGCACCTCAGGGTGACGGAGCAACCGTCATCCTGAGGTGCACGAGCGCGCAGCGCGAGTGCCTCGAAGGACGCGAGGAGCGGTTTCGCGGGCAAACGCTGAGCGCGCGATCGCGGCGGCATCAGCGATCCACCTCGCCGAAGACCGGGTCGAGCGAGCCGATCATCACCACCAGGTCGGCGATCAGGTTGCCGGGAGCGATGCCCTTGAGCGATTGCAAATTGTACATGCTCGGTGGGCGCGTGCGCACGCGATACGGTCGGTTCTCGCCGTTGCTGACCAGGTAGTAGGCCAATTCGCCGCGTGGCCCCTCGACCGCCTGATAGACGTCGCCAGGCGGAACGCGGAAGCCTTCGCTCACGATCTTGAAGTGATGGATCAGCGCCTCCATCGAGAGCACGATCGTCTCTTTCGGCGGTGCGAAGATCTTGGTGTCGTCGATCGCGTACGGTCCGGGCGTGCGCAGCTTCTCGCGCGCCTGCCGGATGATGCGCATCGATTGTTCCATCTCATCGAGGCGCACCAGGAAGCGTGCATAGGCGTCCCCCTCGGCGCGCGTCGGTACGTCGAACTGGTATTGATCGTAACCGCAGTACGGAAACGCTTTGCGCACGTCGTAGGCGACGCCGCTTCCGCGCAGCGCCGGACCGGTCACGCTCCACTGAACCGCTTCCGCGGCGCTGAGCACGCCGACGTCGATCGTGCGGTCTTGGAAGATCGGATTGGCCTGAAGCAAGCCGCGCAGTTCCTTCATGCGCCCGGGGAACTTCGCGATCAGGGCGTCGAGCCGATCGGCGTATCCGTCCGGAAGATCGCCGTTGACGCCGCCGACCCGAATGTAATTGGGATGCATGCGTGCCCCGCCGGCGGCTTCTTGCAGGTCGAGAATGTTCTCGCGCAGATCGAAGCAATAGAAAAAGACCGAGATCGCGCCGAGGTCGATGCCGTGCGTTCCGAGCCACACGCAATGGGAGGCGATCCGGCTGAGTTCGGCATTGAGCACGCGAATGTGGACGGCCCGCTCGGGGATCTGATCGGTGACGCCGAGCAACTTCTCTACCGCGAGCACGTAGCAGAGCGCATTGGATGAGGGCGCAAGATAGTCCATGCGCTCGGCGTTCGTCTGCCCGTGCGACCAGAACAGGTTCTCCATGTTCTTTTCGATGCCGGTGTGCAGATAGCCGATCTCAGGCTCGGCGGTCAGCACCGTCTCGCCTTCGATCTCGAGCATGATCTGCAGCACGCCGTGCGTCGAAGGGTGCTGCGGCCCCATCGAAAGCACCATCGCATTGCCCTCGTGCGAGACGATCTCGGGCGTGAGGGGTGTGGTCGACATGGTCACGTGGACTCACGCGCTTTCTTTATTTGTTCTTGCAAGGCTTCCAGGGTGCGGCCTGTCGGCGGAGTGCCGGCCTGCACGTTGCTTTTCAGCCCGAAGGCCGGCCGCGGCGAGCGTTCACGCGCCGGACCACGCAGCGGATAATCTTTGCGGAGCGGATGACCTTCCCAATCGTGCGGCATTTGGATCCGGCGCAGATCGGGGTGCCCGTCGAACGCGATCCCGAACAGATCGAAGACTTCGCGTTCGGCCCAGTCGGCCGACTTCCACAGGTCGCTGACCGTCGGAAGAGTCACCCCTTCAGCGCACCCGCAACGCACGCGCAGACGCGCCGGCCTGCCGACCTGCGCAACGCTCGCTGCGCTCGTCGGCATCTTCAGCAGATGATAGACGACTTCGAAGCGCGGCGTACGGCCGAGATAGTCGACGGCGCCGAGATCCAGCAGCATCGAATAGCCTTCGGCCTTGAGCGTCTCGAGCCGGGCACGCACGTCCGCCGGCGCAACGACCTCGATGGCCGCGTCGTCGATGGCCGGACGCACGCCGGGCGGATCGATCGCGGTTCCCGCAATCGGCGGAGTTTGTGTGGACGGCATAGATGTGTTAGATCCCTCGACTTCGCTACGCTGAATTTACCCTGAGCCCAGTCGAAGGGCTCAGGATGACAGAAACAAGACTACGCTCTCGCAAGGATACCGCCGCGGCCACCTTCGCGAATTTGTTGCTGGATCAAATTGACGGCATAGAGCAGGCCGTCGGGAGTCGGCGGACAACCGGGCACGTAGACGTCGACGGGGATGACCGTGTCGACGCCTTGGACGATCGCATAGTTATCGAACACTCCGCCCGAACTCGCGCACGCGCCCATCGAGATGACCCATTTCGGGTCGGCCATTTGGTCGTAAAGGCGTTTGACGACCGGCGCCATTTTCTGTGCGACGCGCCCCGAGACGATCATCAGGTCGGCTTGACGCGGCGAGCTGCGAAAGACTTCGGAACCCAGGCGCGCGATGTCGTACTCGGCGGAAGTGACCGTCATCATCTCGATCGCGCAGCAGGCCAAGCCCATCGTGAGCGGCCAGACCGAGGAGCTCTGCGCCCAGCGCGCGACGTCGTCGAGGCGAGCGAGGAGAAATTGGCCCGGGCCTATCTCCACACGAACCCCCCTTTCTTCCATACATAGGCATAGCCGATCGCGAGCACGATGACGAAGACGATCATCTCAAGCAGCCCAAAAACACGCAGCGCGTGCATCCTCACGGCCCACGGATAGAACGAGGCCGCCTCGACGTCGAAAATGACGAAGAGCATTGCGATCAGATAGAACCGGACCGGAAATCGGCCGGAGACGGCAGAGGTCGGCTCAACGCCGCATTCGTAGGCCTCTTGCTTCTGCGGATTGGGTTTGGCCTTGCCGAGCAGTCCCGGCAAGAAGGTAAAGAGCAGTGCCGCAGCTAGTGCGACGCACAGGTAGATCGCAACCGGTCCATACGGGTTCATGGCTTGTGATTTTTTTCACAAGCCCCGCCAATTGCCTCCCTTTGGCGGGCAGGGAACCAGCCAATGGACCCCTGGGAACCGGATCGGAGGCCCCGCCGTTTATCCAATCGTAAGAGGTAGCATGCGCAAAGCGGTTCTCGGCCTGGTTTTTCTTCTCGCGATGGGCGATAGCTGCAACAACGGCGTGGTCGGCGTTCAAGATTACGGTGCGGTCACGGGGCGCGTTCTCGATGCGACCACCAACCGTCCGATCGCAGACGCGATCGTCTCGGTCGGCTCGCTCTTCGTCGTCACCGCGGATGCAGAGGGCGCATTCACCCTCCCGCACGTACCGGTCGGCTTGCAAATGGTGACCGCGCGGATGCCGGGATTCACGACGACGTCCTACACGCTCCGCGTGAAAAAAGACGAAACCGCGCAAGCCGGCTATCTGCGGCTGGTCTCGATCACCAAACCCGACTCGGTGCCGACATTGCCGCCGCCCGCCACCCCGACGCCGACGGTAACGATCGTGCCGACCTACGTTCCACCGGGTTACACGCCGGGCGCCTCACCGAGCGCGGCGGCGAGCCCAACGCCCACGCTCACGCCATCGCCGTTCGCATCTACGCAGCCGTAACGTTCTCATGGTGAGCGTAGGCGCGAAGTGCTGCGCTCGGGATGACAAACGTTCTCAGCGCAGGCGTAAGCCGGCGAGGTCGAGATCGTATTCGATCGCACTGAAGATATCGTCGGGAATCTTTCCCTCGCGGCGGAGTTGCGTGATCTCACGGCGCTCGGCATCGAGCGCGGCCAATTCGAGGCGCCGGTCCGATTCGCGCTCGTCGCGCGCTTCGCCGGGTCCCTCGTCGTCGAGTCGGCCCTGCAATTGTTCGATCCGGCGTTGGTACTCTCCGAGAAGACGCCCGACCGCTTCCATTTCACCGGGTTTTCGCGCCTCGGGCTCGACCGAGCGCAGATAGCGCTCACCTTCTTGGAGCGCGCGTATACGGATCGCCGTTTCTTGCGATTGCCGCTGGTGCGTTTCGCTGATTCCCAGCGCGCGAATCAATGGATCGAGCGAAAGCCCTTGCAATACGAGCGTCACCACGATCACGCACAGCGTGGCGAAGATGATTTCCGAGCGGTGTATCAGCGGCGCACCGTGTGCGTCGGTGTATGGCAGCGCGAGCGCCGCGGCGAGCGAGACGATGCCGCGCATCCCGCTCCATCCGATCACGAAGATCCAACGCCATGACGGCAGCGGATCGCGCGCGCGGATTTGTGGAATGAGCCGCGGCAGCCACGCAGCGGGATAAGCCCAGGCCATGCGCAGCACGATCAGAACCAGGCTGATCCCGAGACCGAATATCGCAGCGGTCGCGAGCGAGGGGAGTGCGCGAACGATTCCGGGCAGTTCCAAACCGATCAGCAAAAAGACCAGGCCGTTCAAGACGAGCAACATTACGCGCCACACCGCGCTCGCAATGAGCCGCTCCTCGGACGACATGATCGTTTGCGCGCGCCGGCTCGAGTAGATGCCGGCCGTTACCGCCGAGAGCACGCCGGAAACGTTCAGCGCGTCGGCCGGCAGATACGCTGCGTACGGCGCGAGCAGAAACACGACGTTGGAGATCGTCGCGTCGTCGAGCTCGAAGCGTGCCAGCACGCGCAGCACCAACTCGATCACCAGGCCGATCGCCAGACCGCAGAGGACCCCGCCGACGATATTGAACACGAAGGCGAGCGGGGCCGAGGCAAGTGAGAACGTGCCCGTCACGAAGGCTAGGAGCGCGAAGCGATAGATCACGAGCGCGGTTCCGTCGTTGACCAAGGCCTCGCCGGTGAGGACCGCCACGATGCGCCGCGGGACGGCAAGCCGTTCGAAAACCGCCTCGGCGGCAACCGCGTCGGGCGGCGATACGATCGCACCGAGCACGAACGCCGCGGCCCACCCGTAGCCGGCGAGCGAGTGCGCGAGTGCAGCGACCACGAACGTCGTTACGATCACGAGAACGACCGCGTACAGCGTGATCGGCCGCAGATTGCGTCGGAACGCGAACCAATCGGTGTTCCAGCCCCCGGAGAAGAGCAGCGGCGGGAGGACGATCAAGAACAATAATTGTGGGTCGAAGCGCGGTTGCGGCAGTCCGGGAAAGAACGCGAGGATCAACCCGACGACGACGAAGGCGACCGGATACGGAATGCGCAAGCGCTGCGCTAGGATCGCCGAGGCGACGATCGCGCTGAGCAGCGCGACCAGGAGCAACGCCTCGTTCATCGTGCGAGCCTAGATCGTCATTCCGAGCGCGCGCAGATCGAGCGCGTACCCGCAGACCACCAAGAAGACGCCGCCGGCCTGCGCGGCCAGCTGCTGTTTCATCCGTCCGAGCACGTCGCGGAAGAGGCGCGCCGAGACGGCGACCGGCACGATGTCCCAGCCGACCTCCTCGGCGACGACGATCACCTGCGCGCGCGAGTCGAGCATGGCTTGCGCGAGGTGCGCGGCTTCTTCGTCGATCTGCGATTGGAACGCCGCGAAATCGCGTTCCAGGATGTCGATGTGGGTCGCGATACGTGCCGCCAGCCAGGTGCCGAGGGCGTCGACGATAATGCACTGCTCCTCGGTCGCGTCGCGAAAGAGAGAGGTGAGGCTTTCGTGGGCCAGCGACGCGCTCTCGATCAGCTCCCAAGTCGCGGGTCGATCGTGAATGTGGCGTTCCAAGCGCGTGTTCCATTCGCCGTCGCCCGAATCGCGTATCGACGTTGCAACGTAACTTACGCGCCGGCCCGACGACTGCGCAAGTGCGACCACGTAACGGCTCTTCCCCGAGCGCACCGGCCCCGTTACCAGCGTAACCGCCATGAGAGCAAGCCTTCTCCGCTGCCGAGTTGAATCACTCGCGGATGGCGATACGCGTGGTCCTCGTGGTCATCGGCATCCTCCTCGTGGCCGCGAGCCTCAACGATCTTTTCCAGTCCGTGATCGTGCCCCGCGCCGTCGGCCGGCGCTACCGCCCGAGCTACTACCAGACGCGGGGACTCTGGTCGGTGTGGCCGGCCCTGGCGAATCGCATGCATGCCCGCAACGAGGACGCACGCGAGGATTTCCTCGCCGTTTTCGCGCCGCTCAATCTCGTTCTGATGTTGATGCTGTGGTCGCTGCTGGTCCTGATCGGGTACGGTCTCATCTTCTACGCCCTGCGCGAGCAAGTTCACCCGGCGTTGACGACGTTCGGCGAAGCGTTCTACTTTGCGGGCACCTCGTTCTTCACGATCGGATTCGGTGATTTTGTCGGCAACACCGGCATCACCCGTTTGGTCTCGCTCGCGGCCGGCGCCTCGGGATTCGGCATCATCTCCACCACGGCGGCCTTTCTCTTCGCGATCTTCGGTGCTTTTCAGGCGCGCGAGCAATTCGTCGTCGCAGTCGGTGCTCGCGCCGGGTCACCGCCCAGCGGCGTCGGTTTGCTGCGGATCGCCGCGCACATCGGCATCGCGAAGGACCTTCCGGCGTTGATGCGCAGCGCGGAGACCTGGTGCGCGTCGTTGATGGAGACGCATCTCGCCTATCCGATCTTGGCCTACTTCCGATCGAGCCACGATTACGAATCGTGGGTCGGAACGCTCGGCACACTGCTCGATTGCGCGGTCCTCATGATGACGACCGTCCAGTGCGACGCGGGAGAGGCGCGCATTCTCTACAACATCGGCCGCCATGCGACGCACGATCTCGCGCGCTATTTCCGGCTCGAGGGCAGCGAGCACGATCCCGGCATCACGCGCCGCGACTTCGATGAAGCGTGCACGCAATTGGAAGCAGCCGGGCTCGCGCTGCGCGACGACCGGGACGGCGCCTGGAGACGCTTCGCGGAGTTGCGCAGCGGCTACGCCGGCCATCTCAACGCCCTCGCCGGCTGGTTCTGGATTCCTCCGCTGCAATGGGTGGGCGACCGTTCGCTGATCGCGACGGATCACATGCGCGAAATTCTGCCGCCGGGCGCGCTGGCAAAGCTGGACAAGCTTCAAAAACCGTGAACGCGATCGACCTTGTGCAAAAATGCAAGTGCATCGCCGATAGGAACCGTAAACCCGATCGAGTGTTCGTCGTCGAAGCGTGAGTCGGCCAGGCCGATGATCTGGCCGGTATCGATCAAAAACACCGGACCGCCGCTCTCTCCGGGCACGATCTGCAACGTCACTTCGAGCGCGTCGTTGCGAATCGAGGAAAGCAGTCCGCTGTCGAGCGAGGTTGCCAACCCCAACTGCTCGTCGGAGAACTCATCCGGAATCGGATACCCCAGCAAGCCGACGTCGCGTCCGATTTGATTGCGCACGTCCGCGGCGCCGATGTGCAGCGCCGGAAGATTCGCGCGCGGCGTGCGCACCAACGCGACGTCGGTATCGTCGTTGACCGCGACGACGCGAGCCGGAACCTCCTCGCGATTGCCGATCGTGGCGTGCAGGTCCCATGCACCGTCGACGACGTGTTCAACGGTGAGAATGTCGCTTCCCCACGTTCCGCTCGCGACGACGAAGCCGGTGCCGTAGGCCTCGTCGTAACCGTCTGCCTTTTTCTCCGGCGGAATCCGCATCGTCAGCAACACGACCGACGGCGTCATCGCCCGCACCAGCGCGACCCGGCGGTCGTCCGGATATCGCGGCGAACACGCCGCCAGCATGACGAGCACGGCCGCCAGCGCGGTCAGGCGCATTGCGCAATTCTCGCCCGCAGCGTATCGAGTCCGGCTCCGGTCTTTGCACTGAGTGGAATCGCTTCCCTCGACTCCGCAGCTTCGCTGCTACGCTCGGGATGACAAACAGCATCGATTTTATTGAAGACGAGCAGACGCGGTTTGGCGTCGAGTTCGAGTTCGTGCAAGAGCGACTCCACCGCGACGCGCTGACGCGGCCAGTCGGGATTGGAGGCGTCGAGCACGTGCACCAGCAGGTCGGCCTCGCGCAGTTCCTCCAGCGTGGCGCGAAACGCGTTGACCAGATCCTTGGGAAGATCGGTGATGAAGCCGACGGTGTCGGCTACGCGAACGTATTTTTCGGGTGCCAAGTACACGCGCCGCACCGTCGGGTCGAGCGTCGCAAAGGGCTGATCGGCCACGTGCACGTCGCTTCGCGCCAGCGCGTTGAGCAGCGAGGATTTGCCGACGTTCGTGTATCCCACGAGCGCGACCAGCGGCTCGCGACGCGGTGCGCCGCGCCGCGTGCCGCGCTGCCGCCGTACGTCCTCGAGCTGGCGCCGCAGCACGCTGATGCGGCTCTGAATCCGCCGGCGATCTACTTCGAGTTTCGTTTCACCGGGACCGCGCGTGCCGATTCCGCCGCCGAGTCGCGAGAGATCGGCGCCGACGCCGATGAGATTCGATTGCCGATACCGCAACTGCGCGAGCTCGACCTGCAGCTTCCCCTCGCGGCTGCGCGCATGACGGGCAAAGACGTCGAGAATCAGCATCGTGCGATCGGCGATCGGCACCGGAATGACCTTTTCCAGGTTCTTGCGCTGACGGGGGCGCAGATCGTTGAGCACGAGCACGAGTGCGGCGTCGAGTTCCACCACCAGATCCGCGATCTCGCGGGCTTTTCCGCTGCCGATCAACGTCGCGGGATCGAGATGGTCGCGGCGCTGCACGACGCGCGCGACGATCAGCGCGCCGGCCGCTTCGGCCAGCGCTTCGAGTTCTACCAGTTCGGGGTCGAGCGGTCGCTCGGGGTCGTGGGTGTCGACAGCGACGACAATCGTTCGATCAGCCAGCGGAGTCCCTCATTGTAGTGTGGTCCGGGACGGAAGAACGCGTTGTCTACGCGCCGATCCGTGATGACGAACACATGTCCTTCGCGCACCGCGCGCAAGCTCCGCCACGGCTCGCGGTCTTCGACCGCGATCAGGCCCGCGTCGGAATCGGAAACGATCGCGTCAGGCTGCACGCGCAGGAGCGCCTCGCCGCTATATTGGCCCCACGGCGCGCGCAGGTCGCCGGCCGCGTCCTCTCCGCCGGCAAGCTCGATCAACTTTGCGATGTACGACGACGGACCCACGGTCCAAATCGGACTTGCTCCGACGGCGACGAAAACCGATGGACGATACGTGCGCCGAATCACACCGGCGCGAAGACGCGCCGTCTGCGCCTGCAGCCGCGCGACCTCCGCTCGAGCCCCTGCCGCGTGACCGGTCAACGCGCCGAGCGTCCGCAGATCGATGAAGATGTCGTCGTACGTGTTGTCGGCGATCAAGACGACGCGGATTCCAAGGCGCCGCAAAGGCGCGACGAGCCGCGACTGCGAGGGAATGCCGACGACGAGATCGGGATGAAGGGCGATGATCCGCTCCGCGTCGACGCTCGTAAAATCGGCGACGCGCGGCAAGGTGGCCGCGTTCGGTACGTCATCCGAAAATTCCGAGACACCGACGAGCTGCGCGCGCGCGCCGATCGCGGCGACGTCTTCGGCCAGGGCCGGCGTGAGCGTAACGATACGTAGCGCAAGCAGGAGGTGCAGGAGCACCAGGCTCCCTTCGCGGCAGGTAACGCCACCCGCCTCTCCAATATCCGCGATCCAGGTTTGCCGCGCGGGAAGCCGGTGAGATGCCGGCACGGTCGCGCCACTGTATGCGGGGAGCCGCTTCGCCGCCACTGCAGCTTTATCGGTCAAAGCTAACGCTTTGCCCGCTAAAGCGGTGGGAAGGCACGGAGCAATCGCTACGATCCGCAAGTCAGGATACCGCTGCAAGCCGCTGCATCACCCATTCCTCGCGAAAAGGAAGGCTTGCCATGTTCCCGCTTCTCGCGCTGCGCGCGCTCGCCGCAGCCGTCATTCCGTTCTCTCCTTCTCCATCCCCGACGCCATCGGCGCTGCCGCAGATCGCGCACGTCGTTACCGCGGATCGTACCGACGAAACACTGGGCAACAGCGTGCGCACGACCTACGTCGTCAGCGCAGCCGATATTGCGCGCAACGGCTACCGCACCGTCGCCGATGCGCTGGCGGACGTTCCCGGCGTGCAAATCTTGAACTACGGCCCGATCGGCGCGTCGGTCGACTACGGTATCCGCGGCAGCGATTCGACCGAGGTCCTGGTGCTCATCGACGGCGCGCCCGCGCCGGGGGGGCTCGCCGACTCGGTTGCGCTCGGGACGATGTCGACCGTCGGCGTCGAGCGCATCGAGGTCGTCGAGGGCGGCGGATCGACGCTCTACGGTACGGGCGCAATCGGCGGCATCATCAACGTCATTACCGACGCGCAGCACGCGCCGCCGAGCGCGACACTGCGCTACGGCACCTTCGACGATCGCGAGCTCGAGGTCGAGGACGCGGGCTTCGGCTTCGAACGCATCGTCGCGAACAACGCCTACGCCCTGCCCGAGAGCTCGACCGGCGGCGCCGCGAATCCCGCCACGCGCAATGACAGCGACTACGAGGCGACGACCGCGCGCTACGGCCTCGAACGCACGCTCGGCGCGTTCGCGCTCGCCTTCCACGCCTCGGCGGCGAGCGACGACTTGGGCGCGACCGGTTTGTTTCCTGATTACTCGCCGACCAGCCGCGAGCACGACGTCAACGACGACGGCGTCCTGACCCTCTCGACGCGCCGCGCGCGCTCGAACGTAAGCGCGAGTTTCGAGGGTTCGAGTCAGCAAGTCACGTTCGACTGCGACGCCGCCACGGATGCGTACTGCTTTCAACTTTCGCCGTCGCTCGATACCGAAATGCGAAGCGGAGTGAGCCTCCGCGACGTCGTCACCGGCGGGGGCGAGCGCACCATCTACGGCATCGATCTTTCGCGCGGCATCGTCCAGGTCAACGACGGCAACGGCGACCCGGTCATCGGCGCGGCCCTGGCTCAGAGCGCGGCGTACGTTCAGCAAACCTGGATCGGCACGCGCGATGAATTCTATGCGGGCGTTCGCGGCGAACGCGACGGCGCACTCGGCGGAGAGTTCTCGCCCTCGGTCGGCTGGCGCGCAAATCTCTCCAACGCCCTCACGTTCAAGGTCAACGCCGCCACCGCGTTCCGCGCCCCCAACGCGACCGAGCTGTACTATCCGAATTATGGATCGGTGGTGCAAGGCTTCGGGCTCCTGCAGCCCGAGCGTGCGAAAGTCGGCGACGTTACATTGAGCGACGACCGCGTACTTGGCGGCATCTCACTGGGATGGTTCGACAACGCCACGCGCGACCTGATCGTGCCGACGTGCCTCGAGTACTGCAATCCGGTCACCGCGCCGCCGGGCACGTTCCCGGTCTATGCGCCGCAGAACGTCGACCACGCCCATATCGCGGGACTCACCTTGGACGCGCAGACCCTGCCGGCGCACGGGATCACGGCAGTGCTCAGCGCGACCGATCTCTGTTTGGCGCAAGATCTCGATGCGCGGACGCGCCTGCCGGATTATCCGACGCTGAGCTACCCGGTCTTCAATATAACGCTCGGATTGCGATACTCCGGCGGCCCGCAGGCGTTCGTCCACGCAGCCGGGATCACCGAGCAGTCGGTGGGCCCGCAGGGAGCGCTCGATCCGACGCAGCCGCTCTTCTACCAGCCGGCGGCGTACAGCGACCTTACCGGCTACACGAGCCTGCGCGTTTCGGGTCACGTGCTGCTCACGCTGCGCGGCTACAATTTGGGTAACGAACGGTACGCGGCGGTCTGGGGCTATCCGATGCCGGGACGCACCTTTGCGATCGAATTGACGAGCCGCTGATTTTGCGCTCGATCGAGCACGGCAACACGGATCGCGGTGCCGTGCTCGAGCCCCGCATAGCTGCGGCAGTCGCGCACGACGATTCCGTCCTCGATCAACGCGCGCAACGCGACCTCGAGATGCCGCGGCGCGACCGGCAATTCGATCAGGAGGAAGTTCGCGACCGAAGGAAAGACGCGCAGTCCCAACGCGCGCAGGTCGCGCGCAAGGTCCTCGCGCGCACGCGTGTTGTTCTCGCGCGTCCGTACCGCGTAGCGCTCGTCGCGCAGCGCCTCGAGCGCAATCGCTTCGTCCAGTGTTCCGACCGGCCAGGATGGCGAGCGCTCGCGCATGGCGTGCGCGAGATCGGGATGCGCGAGCGCGTACCCGATACGCACGCCCGCGAGGGCGTAGAACTTGGTCAGCGAGCGCAGCACGATCGCATGCCCAGAGCAAACCGCGTCGCGTACGATCGAACGCTCGGGCGCGTACTCGACAAACGCCTCGTCGACGACGAGTGGACGCTGCATTTCCCGGCAATTGCGGAGCAGGGCGAGCGCTTCGCCGCGCTGCAGCGCCGATCCCGAGGGATTGTGCGGCGTATTGACCAGGGCGCCGGCTCGCGGACGCGCCTGCAACGATCGGGTGAACTCGGCAACGTCGAGTTCCAGGTTCGCAGGCAAGCTGAAAGGTACCAGGCGGGCGCCGGCGGCGCGCAGTGCGCGCTCGTACTCGCTGAAGGCGGGAACGGGAACGAGCCACTCGGAGGCGCCGGCGGTACGCACGGCGATATCGATCAGTGCCGCGCTGCCGTGCCCCAATACGACCGCCTCCGGTCCGACCTCGAGTGCCGAGGCGATCTGCGCGCGCAGCGGCGCGTACGACCGAGAAGGATACGGCGCGAGCATTCGCGGCGCAATCGCGGCCTGCGCAAGTACGCGAGTTACACCGGGCGGCGGTCCATCGGGCGCGATGTTCGCGCTGAAATCGACGAGCGTCGCCGCGTCGACGCCGTGCCGCCGCGCAACCGCATGCAGATCGCCGCCGTGCACCACGCTCATCGGCGGTCTCGTACCGGCAGCGCGGTGATGACGATACTCAGCAAGCCGGCGATGAATACGATCTGCATCGCGCGCCGCACGTCGCGGACGGATGGCGGCTCGTATTCCGCGCCGATGACCGGCGCGTCGTGCGGTATCCCATCGTAGCTCGATCGTCCGCCGAGCCGGACACCCAATGCCCCGGCCATGGCCGCTTCGCTGACCCCTGCGTTCGGGCTGCGATGACGCAGACCGTCGCGAAGCGCGAGCCCAAGCGCAGCACGCGCGTTGCCGCCGCCGAGCAATGCGGCCAGCGAGATCAGCGCCGCGCTGACGCGAGCGGGAAGCAGGTTCGCCAAATCGTCGAGGCGCGCCGCCGCCTCGCCGAAGCGACGGTAGGGTGGTTCGATGTGTCCGATCAGCGAGTCGAGCGTATTGATCGCTTTATACGCGAACGCGCCCGGCAGACCGAACGCAGCCAAAAAAAGCAGCGGCGCGACGACCCCATCGCACGTGCTCTCGGCCAACGCCTCGATCGCCGCGCGCGCGATCTGTGGGCCGGTCAGATCCGCAACGTCCCGGCCGACGATCCGCGAAACCGCCCTGCGCGCCGCATCGACGTCACCGCTCTCCAGCGCATCGCGCACGGCAGCTGCATGATCGAGCAGACTACCGCAGGCGAGCGTGCTGGCTGCCGCGAGCGCACGCAACGCAAGCGGCGCACGTTCGAGGATCGCGCCGGCAGCCGCCGCCGCGCCGACGATCGCCAGCGTGACCACCGCTCCGGCGAAACGCTCGTCGCGCATTCGTCTTCGGGCCCGCGGTTCGGCGAAACGCACGGCCGCGCCGATCGCAGCGACCGGATGCGGAAGCGCGAGCGGGTCGCCGGCGAGGAGATCGAGCAGTCCGGCATACGCGATCGTCGAAGCGCGTTTCACCGAGCGAGTGTTTCCGCGGGCAGCAGCGCCCCCAGGTCGAGCGCCGCTTCCACGGCGTCGGCAAGCGCGTCGATCCGCGCGTGCCGTCGCGCCTGCACGGCCTCGAGGTGCGCCGCGGGCGCGCGGCCGCACAACGCCCGCGCCCACGCGATAAACGCGTGGCGCGGCTCGTCGGGGGCGAAGAGCCCATGCACGTAGGTCCCGAGGATGCGGCCACCCAAGGCGAGGGCACCGTTGCGATGCGTTCCGTCATCACCGCAGCGCAGCTGCGCAAACGGTGCCGCACCTGCGCCGTATTCGGTGACCCCGACGTGAATCTCGTAACCGTCGATCGCGACCCGCGTTCCGAAGGCGGTCGACTCCCCGCGTACACAGATCGTCGTTTTTTCAGCCGCAAAGCGCGAACGCAGGTCGAGCAGTCCCAGACCCGCGCAGCTTCCCCCGGACTCGACCCGCAGCGGGTCGTCGATCGAGATGCCCAGCATCTGCATGCCGCCGCAGATGCCGATCGCGATTCCGCCCGCGCGCGATGCTCGTGCAGCGACCGCGCGATCGAGCTCTCGCTCACGCATCCACCGTAGATCGCCGATCGTATCCTTCGTTCCGGGAAGAATCACGACGTCGGCGCTAGCGATCGCGCAGGAATTTCGTGTGTACATCAGATCGACCGACGGCTCTTCTTCCAGCGCGTCGAAGTCGGTGAAGTTTGCGATATGCGGCAACGCTACGACCGCGATGCGCAGCCGATCGCCGGCTTCATCCCACCCGCGCTCGCGCCGGCGTTCGACGGTCACGCCGTCTTCCTCATCGAGACCGGTCATGTCAAGAGCGGGCACGATGCCAAGGCACGGAATGCCCGAGCGTTCGAAAAGCGCCGCGATGCCGGTGTTCAGCAGCGACGCGTTGCCGCGAAACTTATTGAAGACGTAACCCGCGACCCGTGCGCGATCGGCCGAGTCGAGCAGATCCACCGTCCCCGCGACCGCGGCAAATGCTCCGCCGCGATCGATGTCGGCAACGAGCATGCAACGCGCATCCGCCAGGTGCGCGACCGGCATGTTCACGATGTCGCTCGCGCGCAGGTTGATCTCCGCCGGAGAACCTGCCCCTTCGATCACGATCAACTCGAACTCCGCCGCGAGCCGCTCATAGGCACCGACGACGTGTGGCCAAAAGACGCGCTTGCGCTCACCGGTGAAGTCCCGCGCGTCCAACACCCCGAAAACACGTCCGTTCACCACCGCCTGCGAGCCGGCGTTGGACATCGGCTTGAGCAAGATCGGGTTCATGTCGGTGCGCGGCGCGAGGCCGGCGGCCTCCGCCTGCAGTGCTTGCGCACGCCCGATTTCGAGTCCATCGGGCGTGGCCGCCGAGTTGAGCGACATATTTTGCGCCTTGAACGGGGCCACGCGCATGCCCCTTCGCGCGAAGATGCGGCAGAGCGCGGTCGCGATCACGGACTTGCCCGCGTGTGAGGCGGTTCCCAGCACCATGATCGCGGCGGCGCGCGACGAAGACGCTACCATGCGCGCGACCACGGTGGCCCGGGATGCGCTTCGTCGCGAAGACGAGCGTCGACCCCGTGCGCGGCATCGCGCGTTCGTGCGTAGAGCCAGAGCAGGTCGGAGAGGCGGTTGATGAAGCGCAGTACGTTCTTCTGAACCTCTTCGCCGGAGGCGATCAGACGAACGATGTTGCGTTCGGCGCGCCGGCACACCGTGCGCGCAACTTCGAAGTGCGCGCTGGTGCGGTGTCCTCCCGGAATCGTCCAGTCGCGCACGATGCCGGGCATGGCCTCGTAGCGCTCGACCAGCCCATCGAGCATCTCGACCATCTCGTCGCCGATGACCGGCACGGGACGGCGCCCGCCGGGCTTGGTCGAGAGCGCCGAGCCGATCGGAAAGAGCAGCCGCTGGATGCTTAGGACGATGGCGGCGAGTTCGGCATCTTCGCAAAACGCGCGCGCCACCCCGAGCGTACTGTTGAGTTCGTCGATAGAGCCCGAGGCTTCAACGCGAAGATCGCCTTTCGAAAGGCGCGTACCGCCGGGCGAGGCGGTGCTTCCGTCATCGCCGCGACGGGTCGAGATCGAAGCCACGGCTCACCACCCGAAGCACGAGATACGCAGCCGCAAACCAGACCGCATTGACCGCAAACACCTCGAAGAGAACGCGCGGCGCATACGCGTCCCAACCTCCCAGCGGAACGCTGAAAAGCATCAGCACCAGCTCGAACGCGGCGAAGGCGGAAGCGAAGCCTATCAACGGATGCTTAACGGCGCGCGCCACGAAAAATGCAGCGCCGGTCCCAAGAGCAAGCGCCGCCGCCCAGGCGAGCGTGTTCGCGTTCACCGGATAACCGTGCACGGCGAACCCGATGAACTGGTTCGCGAACCAGACGCCCGCAACCAAGAGTAATCCGTCGCGCAAGCGCAGAGCGGACGCGGTTACGGCGGCGATCGCCGCCAGCGGCACGATGCAGCCGATCAGCGAACAGGCGACGCCGACCGAAAAGAGCGCGATGAACGGAAGAGCGAAGAACATCTCGTGACCCTTTCGCGAGGTGACGGAGTAGAGGAACGATCGGTTCCAAAATGCTCGCCGGACGTATCCTGACTTTGCGGATCCTCGCGATCCGGCGCGGCCTTCCCCTCTTCACGAAAGTGACCTCGCCCGCTTCCCGCATACAGTGGCGCGACCGTGCCGGATTTCCACCGGCTTCCGATCCACACGAGCCGCTTTCGTACTTCACGAGTAGGGCAGGCAATCTCCTGGCGCCAACGCGCCTCCAGTGGTTTCGTTTCGTTTCGCATTGATTGGGCTGCTGGTGCTGCTCGCGTTCTTCGCCAGTCTGCTCGCCGGCGGCAGCAGCATTGCACCGAGCGCGATCCTGGCGGCGTTGCTGCATCCGCATTCGAGCAATGACGTCGCGACGATCGTTTGGCAGCTGCGGCTGCCGCGCGTTGCTATCGCAGCGGTGGTCGGCGCTGCGCTGGCAACCGGCGGCGCGTTGCTGCAGGGCATGCTGCGCAACCCGCTGGTCGATCCGTATCTCACCGGCGTGAGCGCGGGCGCGGCCGCCGCGATCGCGTTAGCCATCCTCGCCGGAGTCGCGGCACCGCTCCTTCCTGCCCTCGGCTTCATCGCCGGCCTGCTCACGGCGGTGATCGTGGCGGCGCTCGCGCGCCGCGGCGGCGGAGTCGACGCGAATCGTCTCATCTTGGCCGGTATCTCGATCTCGGCGCTCTTCTCGGCGATCGTCGTCTTCGCGATCGCGCGCTCCGACTCGCCCGACGCAGCGCAGTCGATTCTGGCGTGGCTCGCCGGCTCGATGGCGGGACGCGGCTGGAGCGATCTCCTCTTCGCGATGCCCTACGTGCTGATCGGCGCCGGGCTCGCCGCACTCGCCGCTCCCGCCTTGGACGCCTTGCGCGTCGGCGACATCCGCGCGCGCACGGTGGGCGTCGACGTCGATCGCGCGCAGTGGCTGATCCTCGCCGCCACCTCACTGCTCGCGGCGGCGAGCGTCGCACTCGCCGGCATGATCGGTTTCATCGGATTGATCGTGCCGCACGTGGCGCGCCGTCTGGTCGGATCGCGCGCCCGTCTTCTCATTCCCGCCTCCGCGATGTGCGGCGCCGCGCTTTGCGCGCTCGCCGACGCCGTCGCACGCAGCATCATCGCACCTTCAGAGCTCCCGATCGGTGTGCTGCTCGCCTTCATCGGCGTTCCCGCGTTTCTCTATTTGTATCTGCATCAGGAGCAAACGGCGTGATCGCGCTCGACGGCGTCGCGATCGGCGTGCCCGGACGAACCCTCGTGCGCGGAATCCACGCGCGGATCGCAGCCGGCGAATTCCTCGCCGTGCTCGGCCCCAACGGCGTCGGCAAGACGACGCTCCTGCGGGCGATGTGCGGCATCCGGCCCGTCCTCGAAGGGACGATCGCGGTGGACGGTCGGGCACTGCGCTCGCTTTCCGTCGCGGCGCGGGCGCGGGCGATCGCCTTCGTCACCGCCGATGACGCGATGATCGAATCCCTGCGCGTGCGCGACGTGGTGGCAATCGGCCGCTATCCGCATCATCCGTGGTGGGAGTGGAATCCGAACCCGCAGGACCACGAGGCCGTCGAGCGCGCGCTGCGCGCCGTCCAGATGACGCGCGAGGCGGAGCGCCTCTTCACCACGCTCTCGAGCGGCGAGCGGCAGCGCATCTGGATCGCGATGGGTCTCGCGCAAGCGACGCCGGTGATTCTGCTCGATGAGCCGACGAGTCATCTCGACGTGCGTGTCGCGCACGAGATCTTGGCGTTGCTGCGGGATCTGGCGCGCGACGGACGCACGGTCGTGTGCGTGCTCCACGATCTCAACGACGCCGCGGCCTACGCCGATCGTTTGCTGCTGCTCGGGTGCGAACGCATGCTGGCATGCGACGTTCCGGATCGCGTGCTGGTTCCCCAGCTGATCGAGGAGGCGTACGGGGTCGGGGTGCTGCGCGTCGATACGCCGCAGGGACCGCGCGTTTTCACGGCCGTCCGGGGCGAATGATCGCGCGAACGGCCGACCCGAGCACCCATCCGCGCTGCCCGTGCAGCGGCCCCGTGACGATCACGATGCCCACCGCATCGTCGGGCTGCATGCCGTACTTCGATTGAACGAAGTTGGAAACGCAGGCTTCGATGACCGCGCGCGTTCCCGGACGTACGAGCGTGGCGTGCGGAAGCAGTGCTCGTGCTTGATCGAACGTACCGGCCTCGTAGTCGCGCAAACGAAAACGTGAATCCCACACGAAGACGTCGGGGTCGTCGCTCGTTCCGTACAGCACGACGCGCTGCTTCACGCCAACATGACAGTCTGCCATCACCACGCCGGGCGCGATGACGAGCAACAACGCAACGACAATGCTAATCGCTCGCATCCGAACCTCCCGGCTCGTGGACGCGAATCGCGAGTACGGCGACGTCGTCGCGCGTCTGGTTGCCGCCCAGCGCCTTCACCTGGGCAATTACTTCGTCGGCGAGCAGCTGCGGCTGCGGATTGGTGGTAGCGATCAGTTCCATCGCGCCCTGCTCGTAGAGCGGTTCGCCCTGCCGGTTTCGCGCTTCGGTCAAACCATCGGTTGCAAGTACCAGCGTATCGCCTTCGCCCAGAAAGAGCGTTCTCGTTTCGAACGGCTCCTCCATGACGCCGAGGACCGGCCCGGTCACGGCCAACTGTTTGACCTCGGTGCCCCGGCGCAGAAAGGCCGAATCATGTCCTGCGCTGGCGTAGCGGAACTGCAGCGTTTGGGTATCGAGCACCCCGACCAGCATCGAGACGAACAAATCCGGGTTTTCGACCGTCTGTGCGAACGCGGTGTTGAACTCGGCGAGCATCGCGCCGGGATCGCGGCGGCGCAGCGCGATCCCGCGGATCGTAAATTTGATGAACGCGGTCAGCACCGCGGCGTCGACGCCCTTGCCGCTGACGTCGGCGATGAAGACCATGGCGAGCGTATCGGAGAGACGATAGACGTCGTAGACGTCGCCGCCGACGGCGAGATGGCTGCCGGCAGAAAGATATGCGCTTCCGACTTCACAGTTGGGTAGGGGAATGTGCTCGCTGCGAAACGCGCGCTGGAGGATCTCGGTCGTGGTACGCTCTTCCTCGAGCTCGCTGACGAGACGAGACCGAAAACCGTTGAAGAGAATCGCCAGCAGACCGAAGAGCGCGAGCCAGAACGTTCGCGTCCAGGTGTCGCGATCGATCTGCTCCTGGGTGGAGCGTGTAAGCGTCTCGTTACGTTTGGCAAGCGCGTTGCGAATGAAGTCGGCGGTTTCGCTCTCGTAGTCGGAGAACGCCTTATTCTCCTTGTCGATTTCCGTGACGTCGTGGCCCGGCGCCGCGAGTTCCGGTCCGGCGATTTTTCTTCGCCAGTTACTCTGTAACGAAACGTAGTCTTCGAGGGTGCGCTCCGCGTCCTGGAGATTTTGCCGCTCCAGGACCTGGGCAACGGCAGCAACCTTCTGGTTGAATGCCTGCGCCGCGGCGGCGTACTGCTGCCGATAGAAAGGATCGCGCGTGAGAATGTAGCCGCGAACGGAATTCTCCTCATCGATCTGGAGGCGGAGAAGTTCCTCGAGTTCCAATTGCGCCTGCACGATGTGCGACTGCGCATCGAACGTCCGCGCAATATTCGCCCTGGTCGCGAAGGCGCCCTGAACGGCAATGGCGAGGACGACCACCAGAAAGGTGGTCCATACCACTGCCCCGGGAACGCGCAGGAACGGCGCCCTAGGAGTCTTCATGGCGCGGCGCAGGGGGTAGGATCATTTACCCTTCCGAAATCGTATCGATCATGCAGGTGCAGATACAGCCTGGGCTCTTCAAGTCGTACGACGTTCGCGGAATTTATCCGTCAGAGCTCAATGATGAGATCGCCTACCTCATCGGACGCTGCTTCGTTCCGCTGGTGTCTGGGAAGCGCATCGTGATCGGACGCGACATGCGACCGTCGGGCGCACGGATCTTTTCCGCTCTGGCGCGCGGCGCGACCGAAGCCGGCGCCGACGTCACCGATATCGGAAGGGTATCGACCGACGCACTCTACTTTGCCGTCGGGCGCTACGGTTTCGACGGCGGCGTGATGATCACGGCCTCGCACAATCCGGCCAATTACAACGGAATGAAATTCACCCGCGCCCTGGCGGAAGCGATCTCCCTCGATACCGGTCTGGGCCGGATCCGCGATCAAATCGCATCCGGCAACGTGCCCGCTCCCGGTTCGAGAATCGGAAGCATTGCGCAGCGTTCGATCCTCGACGACTTTGCGGAACACTGCCTCTCGTTCATCGATCGAAGCATCGTCAAACCGTTCAAAGTCGCGATCGATGCCGGCAACGGCATGGCCGGCGAAACCGTTCCGCACGTCTTCAAGCATCTGCCCTGCGAGGTGATCCCACTTTATTTCGAACTCGACGGTACCTTCCCGAATCATCCGGCGAGCCCGATCGAGCCCGAGAACATGCTCGATCTCCAAGCGGCGGTTCGCAAACATCGATGCGATCTCGGGGTGGCATTCGACGGCGACGCGGACCGGATGTTCATCGTCGACGAGCGGGGCGATTTGATCGACGGAAGTACGGTCACGGCACTCGTGGCACTGAATACCTTGAAAAAGCATCCCGGCGCGAAGATCCTCTACAACCTCATCTGCTCGCGCAGCGTGCCGGAGCTGGTTGAGCGCGCTGGCGGAGTACCGATTCGCTCCAAAGTCGGACACTCGATCATCAAGGGAACGATGCGCGACCAAGACATCGTTTTCGGCGGCGAACACTCGGGCCATTTTTACTTCAAGGACAATTGGTACGCCGATTCGGGCATGATCGCGCTCATGCAATGCTTGGAACTCTTCAGTGAAGCCGCTAAACCGGTGAGCGCGGTGATCGCGCCGATCGACACGCGTTTCCGTTCGGGCGAGATCAACACCGAGGTCAAGGACATTCCGCGAAAACTCGCCGAGCTCGAGCGGCATTATCAGGATGCGCAGATCGATCATCTCGACGGCGTTACGATCTCCTATCCCCATTGGTGGATGAACGTTCGACCCTCGAATACCGAGCCGCTCGTGCGTCTCAACGTCGAGGGAGACACCAAAGAATTGATGGAGCAGCATCGCGACGAGGCTCTGGCGGTTATCCGAAAGCCTTAGTATTCGAGCAGGATAAGGCCGGCCGACCGCGAGGAATATTGGGAATGAAGTTGCCGACTTGGCTTGCGTGGCTGGCTCCAAAACCACAAAGAACCCGCCCGGCCAATAAGCGCCGAATAAAAGCCCGACGCCGGAACAGCGGTGCTGATGGCTTTGGCGCCGTGCCTAGGAGCACTATCTACCCTGTACAGCCGGGAATCGGGCTTGATGAGTAACGTTCCCGGCTACTACAGTAGGCGCGCGTATAGTAGTTGTCTAGAGTAGATTCTAATGCGATGCGCCGGTACGAACGGACGCGCGACGATCTCGTCGCGCGTCTGCTCGTGATCGAGGAGCAGATCGGCGAGGGGCGCCGGAAAGCGGTCGCAGACGTACGCGCCCGTTTGCAACGCGCCACCTTCCTTCTCGCGGTCGTCGGCGAATTCTCGAGCGGTAAGTCGTTTCTGCTCAACGCCCTGCTCGAGAAATTTGGACTGCTCGCCGTCGACATCAATCCGACGACGGCGACGATCACCGAACTCGAAGCGGGATCATCCGACGAAGCTACGGCCATCTTCGAAGACGGGCGAAGGGAGCGCATTCCGCTCGATGCGCTGAACCGTTTCACGACGGGAACCGAGAACAACGGACCAACGCGGGTGATCGTCAAGACCGACTCGCCTCTTCTGCGGCGCGGATTCGTGCTCGCAGATACGCCCGGACTCGCCTCGATCGACCCGGCGCACCGGCGCGCGACGCTGCAGTTCTTACCGACCGCGGACGCCGTGCTGTACCTGATCGACACGCAGCAACCGTTTTCGGAAGGCGATGCCTCGTTCTTGGGAATCATCCGGCAGCACATCGATTCGATTTTCATCGTGCAAACCAAGATCGATCTCTGGCAGCAGCCGCAGGGTGATGGCCGGCCGGCATGGGAAGCCGCCTACGAGCGGATCGCGGCGCTCGCGGCAGTGCACGCGCCGGGAACCTACGTGTACGCGCTCTCGGCCCGCGAGTACGTCGACGGGAAGCTCGAGCACGACGAGGCCAAGATCGAGGCCAGCCGCTTTCCGAAGTTTTTGCAGGCGCTCGACGCGTCGTTGATCCGCCGTACCGGACGCGCCCGCTTGCAGCGAGCGCGCGATCACGTCGCGTCCGCGGTCGACGGCGCGCGCTCGCAGATCGAGCACGACTTGGCGATGCTGGCGCTCGACCGGGATGCGCTCGACCAACGCCGCGCGCAGGTGCAGCCGGCCCTGCAGCGGCTCGACGAGGACGCACGGCGCCGCGGCGATGCACTGCTGCAGTCGGGAATTGCGACCCGCGCATCGATCCATCAGCGCGGCGCGCAGCTCGCCGGCGATTTGGAACGCGCGCTCGCGCAGGCGATCGACACCGCGGACATCAGCCGTCTGCGCGACCGCGAGCGGCTGAACATCATCGTCGATCGCGTGGTCGCACACGTCGTCGAAGAATTCGCGCACGATGCGGCCGGCCGCGTCGGCGATCAGATCGACATTACCGTCAAGGGGGCCGAAACGATCCTTCCGCTGCGTTTCGCCGCAAACGACGCCGCCGCGCGCGCCTTCGGCGCCGAGCCCGGCACGAGCCTGTGGACCGGCGAGGTCCGTCATGCCGTCGCTGCCACAATCGTGCTCGAGGCGATCGGCGGACCGGCGATCGGACTCGTGCACGACATCGCCACGCGTTTCCGCGACCGTCAGGCCGGAAGCTACATGAAGCGCGAGTTGACCGCCGATCTGCGAACCGAAATCTTTCCGCGGTTCACCACCGACGTACAGGCCTTTGCCGACCGTATCGGCGCGCGCTTGCAGCGCATCTACGACGAATTGACGCAGGCGATTGCGATTGCCGTGCTCGAGCGGCGCGATGCGGATCTGGGCAGCGTCGATCGAGCGCTAACCGCGCGTCGCGAAGGTCGTGTTCCCGCGCTGCGCACGGAGCTCGAGACGCGCGCAGCCGCGCTCTCGCGCGAACTCGAAACGGTGCGTAGAATCGTCGACGGATTCATGGAGTACGAGGAAGAGATTGCGCCGGCCGATCCGGGCTCCGAGACCGTGCGCCGTTCCCACGCCGATGCGTCATTCGACCGCGATCGCTACGGCGGGGGTTTGCGCCCCTCACGCTGGCGAGTCGCCGTACTCGGCGCGCTGCGGCGCGGCAAGACGAGCTTGATCAACGCCTTTGCCGAAACGAACGTCCTCAACGACGACGTCGCCGGCAGTGCGCGTTTTCCCATCCACGTGCGCTACGGCGAGCGGAACGCGGCGTTCACACTGGTCGCAGACGGCGATTGGAGTGAGATACCCTTCGAGAGCGCGACCGCCGCCGCCGAACACGCGCCGGTTCTGGTGCTGGTGCCGTGGTCGCTCCCGCGTGAACTCGTTCTGGTTCACGCGCCCGCGTTTGATTCGGGCGAGCCCGACGCCGAAGACGTCAACGTCGTGGTCGCCTCGCACGCGAGCGAGGTCCTCGCTCTCTTCTCGCGTCAGCTCTCCGACCGTGAATTGAACCTCTACGAACGCATCGCCCAGTTCAACAAGCCGATGCTCTTTGCGCACACCATCGCCGATAACGAGGCTCCCAGCGAGCGGCGGCACGTGGTCGAACTCGCGCAAACCTATCTGCGCGAGCGCAATATCGCCGTGGAGCGCATCTTCGTCGTTTCGGCGTTGGAATATAACGCAGCGCGACGGATGCATCGCGCACCGGCGGGATGGAACGAGACGGCAGCCTTGCGCGCGACGCTCGAAGCGCACGCGGAGAGCCACATGGCTCGCTTGGAGCGCTTGGCGCGCGCCGCAGTCGTTTCGGCGACGCCCGCCGAGCGGCCGCCGAACTTCTTCGCACGTATGTTCGGCAAGGGGCGCTGAACCGGACGGTGTCGAAGAGCGATAACCCGGTCATGAGCACCACGTTAGGTCCAGCTTTCTTGGCCGTCGGTGACGGAACGTCGACGGTCGGCCGCATTGCCATCGAGAACGGGCGCATCGCCGCCATTCTTCCCGCCGATGGTCCTTCGGATTATCCGCTTCCGCCCGGCAGCAGCATCGCTCCCGGTCTGATCGACGTTCATACCAACGGTGCGGGCGACATGCTCTTCAATCGCGATCAGGGTTACGCCGTCCCGGTCGCAGCCGCCGAATACGCGCGAATGGGAGCCACCGGTTTCGTCGCGAGCGTGATGACGGCGCCGTTTGAATCGATGCTGCACATCGCCTCGGCCGTGGTCGATGCGGCGCACGATCTCGAAGAGGACGAACCGCGCGGCGCGCGCTGCCTCGGCATTCATTTCGAAGGGCCGTTTCTCAACATGAAATTCCGCGGGGTGCATCGCGCGGAGTGGCTCATCCCCGCTTCGGCAACGCGCGCGAAAGAGATGGTCGACGCCTGTAAAGGTGCATGTCTGCTGGTGACGATGGCGCCCGAGATCGAAGGCGCGGCCGATGCGATGCGCGTCTTCCTGGAGCACGGCGTCGTATGCTCGGCCGGGCACACGAGCGCGCGCTACGGCGACGGATTGCTCGCAATCGGCTTGGGCTTTCGTTCGCTGACCCATGCGTTCAACGGTATGCCGCCCCTCATTCACCGCGATCCCTCCATTCTCGCGGCATTCATCCAAGATCGCCGGACGATGGTGCAGGTGATCAGCGACGGCTATCACGTCGCGCCGGTGATGGTCGACATTCTGTATCGCACGGTCGGCGACCGCGTCGTGCTCGCCAGCGATCTGATGCCGCCGGTCGACGCCGGCTATCGCATCGTGGGCGGCGTCATGCGCGCGCCTGACGGCACGATCGCCGGCAGCGCGCTGCGTATGGATCAGGCCGTGCGCAATTTCATGTCGTACGCCGATATTTCGTTCGCCGAGGCGGTCATGGCGGCGACGCACGCGCCGGCCAAGCTGATCGGACTCGAAAACGAGATGGGGCGAATCGCGCCGGGGCTGCGCGCCGATCTCTCGTTTTGGGACAGCGAGTACAAGATCATCGGCACGATGATCGGCGGCACGGCGGTCCATGGTCTACGCACGGGTACCACCACGCTGGCCTCATGATGACGCGGCGCGCTGCTGCCGTGCTCGAGACGGTCTTCGGCAATGCGTTCGCCCAAAACTTCGACGTGCGCTTCTGGGACGGAAGCACGCTGCCGAGCAAGACCACGCCGCCGGCGTTCACCTTCGTCATCAATTCACCCGGGGCGCTCCGCAGCGCACTCGCACCTCCGCTCGAGGCCAACATGGGAGCCGCGTTCGTCAGCGGCGCGCTCGATATCGAAGGCGATTTGGTCGCGGCGATCACGGCGTTCAACGCCGCGAATCAGCGCCGCTCCGGCGTGCGTACCGCGCGCGTTGCGTACCTGCTGCTACAGCTTCCTCGTGAGGCCCGGCCTTCACCGGCGGGTGCGCAATTGCACGGACGGCGCCATTCGCGCCGGCGCGATCGGGCTGCGATCTCTTACCACTACGACCATCCGGTCGAGTTCTACCGCACGTTTCTCGATCGCGATCTGGTGTACTCGTGCGCGTACTATGACGACGGCATCGACGATCTGGACCGCGCGCAGGCGGCCAAGCTCGACTACGTGCTGCGCAAGCTGCGCCTACAGCCGGGTATGTCGTTCTTAGACATCGGCTGCGGCTGGGGATCGCTGGTGATCGCGGCAGCACAGCGCGGTGCATGGTCGCACGGGATCACGCTCAGCCGCGTTCAGCACGACGAAGCGAATCGCCGCATCGCCGAGTTGGGCCTTGCGGATCGCGCGAAGGTCGAGTACCGCGATTATCGCGAGCTGCGCGGCCTCGCCTTCGATCGCATCGCGAGCATCGGCATGTTCGAGCACGTCGGACGTCCCAAGCTCGCGGAGTATTTTCGCTCAGCCTTCGCCGCGCTGCGCCCCGGAGGTCTGTTTCTCAATCACGGCATCGCCGAACAGAGTCCGGGACGGCGGCCGCCGCGCAATCCCTTCATCGAGCGCTACGTCTTTCCCGACGGCGATTTGGTCGCCGTGTCGGACGGCCTTGCGATCGCGGAACGAACCGGCTTCGAGGTGCGCGACGTCGAGAATCTACGCGAGCACTACGCGCGCACGCTGCGCGCCTGGGTCGCCAATATCGAGCGCAATCGTGAGGAGGCGATCGCGCGGGCGGGCGAGGCCGCCTATCGCGTCTGGCGCTTATACATGGCGGCGAGCGCCGTCTCGTTCGATGCCGCGTCGATCGGCGTCTATCAGTCGCTGCTCGCGCGTCCGGACGTGAGCGGCCGCGTCACCATCCCGCCCACGCGCCGCGATCTGTACGACTTGTCATCCCGGCCCCTCGACTCACGCTCGGGGTAAACTCCGCGAAGCGTAGTCGAGGGAAGCACCACGCAACCGTTGCCCGCGAAGACGCTGCTCGCGTCCTTCGAGGCACTCGCGCTGCGCGCTCGTGCACCTCAGGATGACAGTTGCTCCGTCACCCTGAGGTGCGAGCCGAAGGCGAGCCTCGAAGGGTCGCATCCTGCGAATGGAGCAAAACTTCGAGCCTTCGCTTGCCAACGGTTGCGTGGTGCTTCTGTAGACTTCGGCCCTACGCGCCTACGCTTGGGATGACAATGCCGCGCTCGACTCCGCACGTTCCACGTACGCCGAGCGCAGCATCGTGAACGCGGCGTACAGCACGACGACGACGACCAGCCAGCGCACCGCGTTGAGCGGCAGCGACTTTACGATGTACGCGGCGATCAACACGCCCGGAATCCCGGCCAGCGTCAGCCCGATCGCGGCCTTGAACTGGTACGCGTCGAAACGGACGAAACGCGCGCTTGCTACCGGCATCAGAAACGCGCACGAGCCCATCATGATCGGAAACGCGGCGCGCGGGTTCATGCCGAGCAGGCTGATGAGGATCAGCGCCGGCGCGTAGAGGCCGATGCCGATCGTCATCAGCGCGCCCAGCGCGAAGTTTGCGATGATTCCGGCAACGAGCAACACGCCGGAGAGCCCGAGTGCGTCGCCGCCGCCGGGAATCAAGTGCAAGTTCGTCATCACGAAGATCAGCGCGGCAACCGCGAGCGCACCGCCCATCCCGATCTGCACGTAGCGGCGCGGCCAGCGCGCCACGAATCCGGCGCCGAGCCAGCCGCCCGCAACCGACGCGGCAATCAACAGCACCAGCGTGAGCGGATCGACGCCGATCACCGTGATATAGATCAGCGCTTCGGTAATCGTCGGTAGCGTATGACCGGCGTTCAGCGTCCCGGGAATCTTTTCGTCGGGGACGAGCTTGAAGAACTTGAAGAGCGAGGTCGTCGGCGCGAACGACCCGATGCCGAGCGTATCGAAGAAATCGGTCAGAAACCCGATCCCGAGTCCGACGGGGCTCGGCCACGCGAATTCCTTGCGCCGCCAGACTTCGACCGCCCAGAAGACCGCAAAGATCGCACCGATGATCCACAGCAGGGCGAGAATAATGGCGACGACACTCATATCGCCGCCCTTCGCTGCGGGTCCGCTAACGTACTGCTGCGGCGTTGAAGTACGAAGCGCGCGGGTGGTGGATCACGATCGCGGCAGTCGATTGTTCGGGAACGATCTGAAACGCCTCGGTCAACTCGACACCGATGCGCTCTTGCGCACCGAGCACACCGAACGCGATTGCATGCTGCGAGAGATCCGGGCACGCGCCGTAACCCCATGAATAGCGCTTTCCGCGCCCGTGTTCGAGGCGAAGTTCCGTGCGAATCCGGCGATGCGTCCACTCGGCTAACGCCTCGGCAGACTGGACGGTAAAGCCGTGGAGAAAGTACGACCCGCTGTAATCACCGGCAGCCTGGAGCCCATCGATGCGCTCGGTCGCGCTGCGGCCGACGGTCACGACCTGCAATGCGACGACGTCGATGCCGCGGCCATCCTGCGGTTCACGCAGATAATCGGCCAAGCACAGATGGTCGCCGCCCACCTGGCGCGCGAACGGGAAGCGCGCGATCTCGCGCCCGCGGTCGTCCGGATCGTAGAGGATCACGTCGTTGCCGACGCCCGCGGCAGGGTAATAGCCATAGGCTACTTTCGGCTCGAGGAGGCCGCCCGCTTCCGCTTCACGCTGATAGCGGCGCAGCCGCGGATCGAACTCGTCGCGCACCAGCGCCTCGAACGCCTCACCCTTCGTGTTGCTCGCGCCCCACGAAAGGCGGTACAGACTTTTGAGATCGAAGCACGGCCAGAGTTCGCGCAGATCGACGCCCTCGATCGTGGTCGCTCCCCAAAACGGCGGCTGCGGAATATCGACGTGCTCGCTCTTCACGGCCGACGTCGACGGTCCCGCGGCGTGCGTCACGACGCCGTCGCGGGCGCGGTCACGCTGCGCGTACGCTTCCTTACGGATGCGTTCGAGAAAAGCTTCTCGTGCGCGCTCGTCGTTCGTAAGGCGATCCATGATCTCCAATCCCTCGAACGCGTCTTTGGCATAAAACAATCCGGGTTCGAAGAAGCGTGCTCCCTCATCGAGCAGCACGATGCGGCGTCCGAAGTCGCGATTGATCGCCGCACCTCCCACGATCACCGGAAAGCGCAAGCCGCGCGCGTCTTGCTCCTGCACGCAGATCGGCATCTGCTTGCTGGTCGAAACGAGCAGCGCTGAAAGGCCGATCGCGTCGGCGTTCGTTTCCACCGCCTTCTCGAGAATCGTGTTCATCGGGACCTGCTTGCCCAGGTCGTGCACGGTGTAGCCGTTGTTGGTCAGGATCGTGTAGACGAGGTTCTTGCCGATGTCGTGCACGTCGCCGAAGACCGTCGCCAGCACGACCGTTCCTTTGGTCGCGCCTTCCTTCTTCTCGAGAAACTGCTCGAGATGCGCTACCGCCTTCTTCATCACCTCGGCGGATTGCAGCACGAACGGCAGGATCAATTCACCCGAACCGAATTTGTCGCCCACCTCTTTCATCGCGGGCAGCAGGATCTCGTTGAGCACCGCAACCGGGTCGCGCTCTTGCAGTGCCGCGTCGATCTTGGCTTCGATTCCGTCCTTGCGCCGGCGCAGAATGGCGTTGTGAATTTGCTGCGCAACGGGAAGGTCGGCTTCGAGGGACGCGTTCGAAGCGCTTCCCTCGACTTCGCTCGGGATGATGCTTTCGAAATGCTCGATCAGCCGCTGCAGCGCGTCGGGGCGACGGTTGAACACGAGGTCGTCGCAGATCTCGCGCACGTTCGGTTCGATTTCCGCGTACGGCGAGATCTCCTTGGCGTGCACGAGCGCTGCGTCGAGTCCGGCCTCCACGCAATGATGCAAGAAGACCGAGTTGAGCGCCGCACGCGCTCCCGGTTTCAATCCGAACGATACGTTGGAGACGCCGAGCGAGGTGAGCACGCCCGGCAACTCACGCTTGATCAGGCGGATACCTTCGATCGTTTCCACCGCCGAACTCGCGAACTCGGGATCGCCGGTCGCGAGCGTGAACGTGAGCGCGTCGAAGATCAACGCGCCCGGGGGCAACCCGTATTCGTCGACCACGATCCCGTGGATGCGCTGCGCTACCTCCAGCTTGCGCTGTGCCGTCTTCGCCATCCCGCTCTCGTCGATCGTCAACGCGATGACGGCCGCTCCGTGCTCCTTGGCGAGCGGCAGCACCACGTCGATCTTCGCCCGCCCGGCCTCGAGGTGCACCGAATTCAGAATCGCACGCCCCGGGTAGTTCTCGAGCGCAACCTGCATCACGCGCGGTTCGGTCGAGTCGATCATCAGCGGCGCCTCGATCGATTGCGCGAGCCGGCGCACCAGTTCACGCATCTGCCCGTCCTCGTCGGTCCGCTCGGTCAGCGCGCAGCACACGTCGAGCACGTGCGCGCCGCCCTCGACCTGTTCGCGCGCGACCAGCATGATCTCGTCGTAGTTATCCTCGAGCAGCAGCCGCTTGATCTTGCGCGAGCCCTGGCTGTTGATACGTTCGCCGACGAGCAGCGGCCGCGGTTCCTGCTCAAGCGCGATCGCGGTCATCGCTGAGGCAGCTTGCTGCGGCACGGGATCGCGGAGCCTGTCCCGAGCGGCGCCGAGGGGCTCGCTTTTGATTGTTACGCTCGCTGCGCGACCCCGCGCCGCAGTCGTCGCTGCCTCGTCGATCGCGTCGCGTAGCGCGGTGATGTGCGCGGGCGTCGAGCCGCAGCAGCCGCCGACGATGTTTACGCCGAAGTCGCGGACGAAGTCGCCGAGCTCGCGCGCGAGTTCGTCCGGGGTTTCGGGGTAAATGGTTTCGCCCTTGGGCCCCATCAACGGGAGGCCGGCATTGGGGATCACGCTCACGAAACAGCGCGAGTTCTCGGCGAGGTAGCGTACCGCATCGCGCATCTGCGCGGGGCCGGTCGAGCAGTTGAGGCCGATCACGTCGATCGGCAGTGCATCGAGCGTTGCGGTGATCGCGCGGATGTCGGTTCCGAGCAGCATCCGTCCTTCGGTGATCAGCGTCGGCTGCGCTTGGATCGGCACGCGGCGAAGGCCGCGGTCGAACTCGCGCACGATGCCGGCGATCGCGGCTTTGAGCTCGAGCAGGTCTTGCATCGTCTCGAGCAACAGCACATCGGCCCCGCCCTCGACCAGCGCGCGCGCTTGCTCGCCGTAGATCGCGGCGAGTTCCTCGAAGGTGATCTTCGAAAGTGCGGGATCGGACGAGGAGATCAACATGCCGGTCGGACCCATCGAACCGGCGACGAAGCGAGGCCGATCGGGCGTTGCGATCGCGTCGCAGGCTTCGCGCGCCAGCGCAGCGGCGCGTGCGTTGATCTCGAGCGTCTTCTCGCCCAGGCCGTACTCTTCGAGCTTCAGATGCGAGCCCATGAACGAGTCGGTCTCGACGACGTCCGCGCCGGCTTGCAGGTACGCCGCATGGATCGAGCGCACGATGTCCGGCCGCGCGAGAACCAGCGCCTCGTTGCATCCGGCGTAGCGGTCGCCGCCGAAGTCGGCCGCGGATAAGTCGAGCGCCATGAGCTGCGTGCCCATGGCGCCGTCGTAAATCAGTACCCGCTCTTGCAGCAGGCGCAAGTAGTCGCGCAATGTATCCGAATCAACTCGCTTCTTCGACGGCGAAGTTCGAGCGCACGCGGATCGCTCCGACCGCACGCCCTGCACGATTATACACGACCGGCGCGGCAAAGCCCCCCAAGTCGGCGGCATCGGCGAGCGGGCTGCCCAACCGGCCCAGCGCCGCCATCGTCAGCGGCGCCCGAGCACGGGCTGCGCCGTCGAGAACCTTGCTGACGAGCCCGATACCCTCGGGAATCAGCGCTGAACCATGCACGCCCTCGGCGCCCGATTTACAGGCGATGGAGCCGCCCCCGGCAGCCATCAAGCGCGAGTCGAATTCCGCCGTTCCGTGCACGTATTCCGGATAGGAAATCATCGCGTCGCGCACTACCAAGAGCGCCATCGCGTCGCGCGATTCCAGTTGGGCGAGCGAAGCGAAGCGCGCGAACGCCATCGCCGCGCGGCGAAGAGAGGTTGCATAGACCGGGATGCCACAGCCGTCGATACCCACCGGCCAACTCGCCGGATCGTCGCCGGAGAGTCGCGCACAAAACGTCAGGATGTGCTGCTGCGCCGGATTCTCGATCGCCATGTACGTTGCGGGGTCGCTTCCGAGCGCGCGGCACAGCGCGAGAATTCCGGCGTGCTTGCCGGAGCAGTTGTTGTAAATCGAGCCGTGCGGACGTCCCTCTTGCTCGCCGCATTGCAGCGCCGATTCGTCGAGCCCGATCTTCTTCAGAAGCGAACGAACCGCGTCGACATGAAACGGCTCGCCCACGTGCGAGGCGCTCATTACCGCGATCTCGCGTTGATCGAGGCCGAACGCTTCGCGCACTCCCGCATCGATCGCCGCGGCGGCGATGAACGGCTTGGCGGTCGAACGAAGAAAGACCGGCGATTCGATATCGCCGGTCTGCAGTACCACCTCGCCGTCCGCGTTCGCTGCGCAGAGGGCAACGTGGTGGACCGATTCTACCCGATCGCCGCGTGTAACCTCGACGACCATCAAGAAACGAGGGCGGGTTCGACGACGACCGCCGCTTGATCGGCAAAGACGGCGTTGCTCAAGTACCGCTCGCCGGTATCGCAGCCGATCGTCACGATGAGCTTGCCCTTATTCTCGTCACGCGCAGCAACTTGCAACGCTGCCCAGACGTTCGCCCCCGCCGAGATTCCGACCAGCATGCCTTCTTCGCGCGCGAGGAGCCGCGCCGTTGCGATTGCCTCGGCATCGGTTACCCGAATCACCTCGTCATAGACGCTTTGGTCGAGAACTTTTGGAATGAAACCCGTGCCGGTGCCTTGGATCTTGTGCGGACCGGGCGCGCCTCCGCTCAGAACCGGCGACCCTTCCGGCTCGCCGGCAATGATCTGGACGTTCTTCTTGCGTGCCTTGAGCACTTCGCCGACGCCGGTGATCGTGCCGCCGGTTCCAACCATCGCGATGAAGATGTCGACCGCACCGTCGGTGTCGCGCCAGATCTCTTCCGCGGTCGTACGGCGATGGATTTCCGGATTCGCCGGATTTTCGAATTGTTGCGGCATGAAGTATTTGTTGGGCGTATCAGCATAGATCTTGCCGGCCAGCGCGATTGCACCCTTCATGCCGTCGGCGCCTGGGGTGAGGATCACTTGCGCTCCGTACGCTTTGAGCAGATTGCGACGCTCGATCGTCATGGTGTCGGGCATCACGAGAATACATTTGTAGCCCTTCGCCGCCGCGACGAATGCCAGCGCGATGCCGGTGTTTCCACTGGTCGGTTCCAGGATCGTCATCCCCGGCAATAAGCGACCGTCGCGCTCGGCGGCTTCGATCATCGAAACGCCGATGCGATCTTTCACCGAGCCGGCCGGATTGAACGACTCCATCTTCACCAGGATCGTGCCCGGAAGACCCTTGTTGAGCCGCGGGATCTTGACCAGCGGCGTATTGCCGAACGTATCGGCCAAGTTTTCGTAGATGCGTGCCATAGTGTCTGTTTGAACCCCCTCCCGCAGCGGATGTGTTGCGCAAGCGAGGTGATTGTCGGCCCCTCGAACGAATGTTCGAGAGGTGTTCTCCCTCTCCCAGAAATCCCTTTACGTCGAGGCGCTCGACCTGTGGATCGACAGCATGCGCTCGCGGGAGCGCTGCTACGTCTCGCACGGGCATAGCGACCATGCGCGCGAGCACCGCACGGTCGTCGCGACGCCGAACACCGCCCGCATCTGCCGCACCCGGTTTGCGCGCCGTGCCGAGCGGCGCCGGCTCTCGACCCTGCCGCAGTCCGAGCCTGCGCAGCCGGTCGAATTCGAGGAGCACGGTTTCAACGAACCGTGGGAGGAACGTGGCCACCGGCTCACGCTCTTTTCAGCCGGACACGTGCTCGGCAGCGCGCAGCTGCTGATCGAGGGCGAGGGCGGAAGCTTCGTCTATACGGGCGACTTCAAGCTGCGTGAATCGCTCACGGTCGAGCCGCCTGAGGTCAAACCGTGCGATGTGGTACTGATGGAATGTACCTACGGCCGTCCGCAGTATGTCTTTCCGCCGCATGCCGAAGTCGCGGCACAGATGGTCGCCTTCGCGCGCCAGACGTTGGAAGATGACGCGGTACCGGTTTTTTTCGCCTATTCGCTCGGCAAAGCGCAAGAGGCGATGGCAATTCTCGGCGCCGCCGGATTGGCCCTGACGGTACACGATGCGGTCGATGCGCTGGCACAGGTCTACGAAGCCTGCGGCGTTTCCATGCCGTCCTACGCGCGGTATCACGCGGAAGCGTTCGATGCGCGCAGCGTGCTGATCTGGCCGCCGGGTGGAAAGGCGTTGCCCAAGGCGTTGCGCAACAAACCGGTACGCACAGCCGTGCTGACCGGCTGGTCACTCGATCGCGGCGCGCTCTTCCGTTATGGAACGCAGCGCGGCTTCGCGCTCTCGGACCACGCCGACTATCCCGCGCTGCTGCAATACGTGGAACGCGCGCAGCCGCGCAAAGTACTCCTGAATCACGGCTGGCGCGATTTCGTTTATCGCCTGCGTGCGCTCGGCGTCGACGCCGAGTATATGGAGGACCATGCGCAACTCTCACTCCTTTAGAATCCCGGCAGCACTAACCGTCTTGTTTTTTTTGGCAACGCTCCTTCCCGCGCAGGCTCAGACGACATCCTCGCCGCCCACGATCGATGATGCGATCGCCGCGATTCGGGCGTATGCGCCGCAGGCGCTGCGCGAACAAGGCGCGCCGGGCATGTCGGTGGCGATCACCGATCGCACCCAGACGCTCGCGATCATCACGGTCGGCATGGCGGACGTGGCGAGCAAGACGCCGGTGACCGCCGACACGCGCTTTCCGATCGGTTCGATTTCCAAATCGATGACCACACTTGCGCTCTTGCAGCTGCACGATCGCGGCTTGGTCGATCTCGATGCCCGCGTGCAACGGTATCTGCCGTCTTGGTCGATCCACAGTAACGGCGTGCCGATTTTGGTTCATCAGCTGCTCTCCCACACGGCCGGCATTCCCGACGACTACACCGTCGAACAGTACGGCTACGCGATCGCCGCGTTGCGTAACGCGCACACGCTCTTCACGCCGGGAACGCAGTGGTCGTATTCGAACGACGGCTTCGCCACGGTCGGCGCGATCGTCGCCGCGGTTTCGCACACGACCTGGCAGTCAGATATCGAGAACCACGTCTTCGCGCCGATCGGCATGACGCATAGCTCGGCGATCTTCGACGATCGCACGCTCTCCGACGCCGCCACCGGCTATCAATTCCGCGACGGCGATTACGTCGCGACGCCGCCGAACCCGGTATTGATCCCCTCGCCGTATGTTGACTTCGTGGATCCGGCCGGCTCGATCATCTCGACACCAGGAGATATGGCCGCCTACCTGCGCCTCTATCTCAACGGCGGCAAGACCGCAAGCGGCGTCCAGCTGATTTCTCCCGCAAGCTTTGCCGCGATGACCACCGCCGACCATTTCAATAACGGCGCTCCGGACGTCGCGAAGGACGTGGAGCTAGCCGAGTGGCCGGCCTTTTATCACGAATACGGCTACGGCCTCTCGATCTTTCACACCGACGGCGATCATCTCGTCGGGCACACCGGCGGCGTCTCCGGCTACACGGCGTGCTTCCAAGCCAACCTCACGCGCGGCTTCGGTGCGATCGCGCTCTCGAATCTCGTCGAAGCGCCGCTGCATCCGTGTGCGATCGTGAAATACGCGATGGCGGTGCTGCGCGCGCAGAGCCTGGGGCAAGCGCTGCCGCAGCCGCCGAACGGTCCGCCGATTCCACCGCCCGCGATCGTCTCGAGCGATTACGTCGGGGCATATCACATGACCGGCGGCAATAGCGTCGAGGTCACCGACGCGCACGGCACCCTCGCGCTCACCGACGCCGGACGAACCTATCGTCTCGTCGCGCAGGGACACGACATGTTCTGGACCGACGATCCGCGCTTCACGATCTACTACGTCGCCTTCGAACGGAACAAGGCAAAAGCGGTCGACGGCTTTACCAACGCGGGAATGTACTATGTCAATTCCCGGCACACCGGACCGACGACGTTCCCGCATCCCGCGTCATGGAACGCGTTGACCGGACGCTACGAAACCTCGATCTTCGGCTCGGCGCTGGTGATGCGGATCGTCATCGTCAAAGGCGGTCTCACCGTCGACGGGCTGCAGCATCTGCGGCCGTCGGCCAACGGAACCTTTGCGTTGGGACCGTCGGTGGTTCGCTTCGACACGCCGTTCGAAGGCAAGATGCAGCGGCTCTGGCTCGACGGCGCGGATCTTTATCGCATCGAGCTTCCCTAACCTCGCCTAACGGCGGCGAGCGATCGGCAGCACCTCGAACGTGTCGGGACCGCTCTTTTGCACGCCGCAGTCCCCCCGGTGGGACACGTCCCAGCGCCATCCGGCCCCGTGTACGTGTGCAACGTTGATCTCGCAGCGGTAGTTGTGGGAGCCGTCGCTGTAGGTAAACGTGATATTCCCCAGATTTCCCTCGGTGTTGCCATCGCAGCGGACCCTACCGGCGCCGCCGTTCGCATGACATTTCGCGGTATGGATCTCGGCTTGCATTCCGCCGGTACCGTTGATGTAGCAGTCGGCGAGCGCCGCAACCGGCGCTGCAGCCAGCGTGAGTGCAACGAGGGCGACGATCGGACGACGTACGTTCATCAGTCGACTCCTATGTCCCAGAGTAGGCCGAGATCTTTTTTGGCAAAGGTTTTGAACGCGATCAGCGTTTCGGTGTTCTCGATTCCCTCGAGTGCGGCCACGTGTTCGGTGACCAGGTCGTTGAGCTCGTCGTGCTCGCGCACGCGGGCGATCGCGATGATGTCGAAGGGGCCCGCGACCGAGTAGACTTCCGCGATTCCGTCGATCGCAAGCAGATCGTCGGCGATCGATTTGAGATGCGTGCGGGAGACGTTCATCAAGATGAAGGCCGTAACCATGAGAAGCGGCTTCGCAGACGCGCACCGGCGGACCTTGAGAAGGACCGGTTCCGATGAGCCTTCCCGCCCTCTTCCCACAGCGCTCCTACGCTTGATGCGGAGGATAGTATATGTCAGCCACGACCATGCGGGAGCGCCCGGCAGCGCCCCCGGCAACGATGCGCGCATTCGTCATGCAGGGCCTCGATAACGTCGGTTTCGCTACGAAACCGGTTCCGACGCCCGGCCCGACCGACGCGATCGTCAAAACAACTCATGCCTTGATCTGCTCGTCCGACGCACATACGGTCCATGGGGCGATCGGCCCGCGTGAGAACCTCACCCTCGGCCACGAAGCGGTCGGAATCGTCAGCGCGGTCGGTTCCGACGTCAAACTCTTCAAGCCCGGCGATCGCGTCGTCGTCGGCGCGATCACGCCCACGTGGGGCGATCTGGCTTCGCAAGCCGGCCATTCCTCGCAGTCCGACGGTGCGCTGGGCGGTTGGAAGTTCGCCAACGTGAAGGACGGCGTGTTCGCCGAATACTTCCACGTCAATGAAGCCGACGCGAACATGGCCCTCATCCCCCCGAGCATCCCCAGCGAGATGGCCGTCTACTGCGCCGACATGCTTTCGACCGGTTTCGCCGGCGCCGAGAACGCGAACATCCCGATCGGCGGTACGGTCGCGATCTTTGCGCAAGGCCCGGTGGGACTGATGGCCACCGCCGGTGCGCGGTTGCGCGGCGCCGGTTTGATCATCACCGTCGACGCCGTCCCGTCGCGTCTCCAGATGAGCAAGCATTTCGGTGCCGACGTCACGATCGACCTTACCAAGGAAGATCCGGTCGAGCGCATCCTGGCTCTCACCGGCGGCATCGGTGTCGACTCGGCCATCGAGGCGCTCGGCAATCCGGTCAGCTTCGCCAACTGCATCCGCGTCGCAAAGCCAGGCGGCACGATCTCCAATGTCGGCTATCACGGACATGGCGATACCGTCCCGATTCCGCGCGAAGCATGGGGCGTCGGCATGGCGGAAAAAACGATCAAGACCGACCTCTGCCCGGGCGGACGTCTGCGGATGCAGCGCCTGCTGACGATCCTGCAGAACGGCCGCGTCGATCCGACCCCGCTCACCACGCACACCTTCCGCTTCGATCAACTGGAACCGGCATTCGAGATGATGGACAAGAAGACCGACGGCGTCATCAAACCGCTGATCCTCTTCTCGTAAACGCGGGAGCGCATTGCGCGCGCAGGCAATCATTGGGGAATGATCGCCTTCGCGCGCACCTGCGCGGCTATCGCCGCTACGGCGAGTAAGCTCGAGAAGATCGCAATACTCGCCGCATATTTTCGCGAGCTCGACGATGCGAATCTCGCGGCTGCAGCACGCTTTTTCACCGGCAACGCGTTTGCCGCGCGCGAGCAAAAGCAGCTCTCGATCGGCGCAAGCGCGATCGTCGAAGCCGCCCAGTATGCGTGGGGCGTGACCGACGCGCAACTGCGCGCCGGCTATCGCGAGCATGGCGATCTGGGCGCTGCGCTCGGTCCGTTCGTCCGTGAGCCGCACGACCTCGGGCTCTTTCGCGAGCCTCTGACCCCCGCTTCGCTCGGCGCGCTTTTCGAAGAGATCGCGGCGGCGGCGGGACGGTCGGCCCGCAAGCACCGCCTGCATCTGTGCGAACGCATTCTCGGCGCGTGTTCCGATCCGCTCGAGGCGACGTACGTGATCAAGATCATGACCGGTGATCTGCGCATCGGACTGCGCGCCGGGCTGGTCGATGACGCGATTGCCGCAGCGTTCGGGCTCCACGCTCCGGACGTGCGGCGCGCGGTCATGATCGCCGGCGACGTCGGCGCGGTGGCGGTCGCGGCCAAGCACGGCGACCTTTCGTCAGTGCGGATCCGCTACGGATCACCGATCGGGTTCATGCTTGCTTCTCCAATCCCGTACGGCGAAATCTATCGCGACCTGACCGGCGCGCTCTGGCACGCGGAAGACAAATACGACGGGATTCGCGCGCAGGCGCACGTCGAGGGCGCCCGCGTAACGCTTTTCTCGCGTACGCTCAACGACGTCACCCATTCGTATCCAGAGATCGCGCAGGCGCTGCACGGCCAGTCTCACCGCATGATGCTCGACGGCGAGATCATCGCGATGCGCGAGGGCCAGGTGCTTCCCTTTCGGATGCTCCAGGCGCGCTTGCAGCGCAAGGAGATCGATGCGGCTCTGCTCGCGGAGGTTCCGTTGCAGTATGTCGCGTTCGACATGATGGCGATCGACGACGAATTTTTGCTCGATGTGCCGCTGCGCGAGCGGCGCGCACGCCTGGCCGAGGCGGTCGCCGAGAACGCGCATCTGCGCATCGCGCCGTTCGAGACGCTCGAACCGGACGCCGGGCCGGAGACGATCAACGCGCGCTTCGAGGCGGCCCGCGCGCGCGGGAACGAAGGCGCGATGTTCAAACGCGCCGATTCACCGTATGCGCCGGGACGGCGCGGCAAGTGGTGGCTCAAACTCAAGCGCGAACTCGACACGCTCGATGTCGTCGTGGTGGCCGTCGAGTGGGGGCATGGGAAGCGGGCCAAAGTGCTCTCGGATTACACCTTCGCCGTCCGCGGAGAACACGACGAACTGCTGACGATCGGCAAAGCCTACTCGGGCCTCACCGACGCCGAGATCGCGGCCCTGACGCCCCGGTTTCTCGAGCACGCGCTTCCGGCCCACGCGCAACGCGAAAAGGCGCGGTCGCACGAGATTCCGGTCGAGCCGGAGATCGTGCTCGAAGTTGCGTTCGACATAATTCAGGAGAGCGATTTGCACGAGAGCGGTTTCTCACTACGGTTTCCACGCATCGTTCGGATCCGCGACGACAAGCCGCCGGCGGACATCGATACGATCGCGCGCGTTCGAGAGATCTACGCAGCAATGCTGGAGCGCGAGCGCGTTCACTCATAGCGTTCGATCGGTTCGCCGGCATCGGCGGTCGCGACCGAGAGCATACCGGGGACCTTTACCATGAGCGCTTCGAGTTGCTCGAGGTCACCGGATCCCTGAATGGTTACCAGCACGTTGACGACATCGTTCGCACCATCCCCTGTATGTTGGACACTGAGGTCCGAAACGCTGAACCCGCGGTGCGTACAGATCGAGAGAGCGTCGCGAAGTGAACCGCGGCCCAATTCGTAGAGTAACCGAAGCTGGGTCGAGCGAAAGCGCGCCCGCGGCAAGCGACGAGCCAGCGACGGAAAGACGAAAACGACGACGAAATGCGCTGCGGTGACCGCGATTGCGAGCACCGGCAACCCCGCCCCGCACGCCATGCCGACTGCCGCAGTCAGCCAGACGATCGCAGCCGTCGTAAGTCCGCGGACGACATCGCGACGCATGAAGATCACGCCGCCGCCGATGAACCCGATTCCGGTAACGACCTGCGCTGCTACCCGCGATGGATCGAGCACGATTCGACCGGTTAGGAGCACGTCGGTAAAGCCGTACTTGGAAACCAGCATCATCAACGCGGCCGCGACCCCGACCACCGTGTAGGTGCGGAGCCCCGCACTCTTTTGACGGTATTCGCGCTCAAGACCGATCAGAGCCGACAAAATCAACGCTAAGCCAAGTTCGGCAAGCTGGGGCCAGCTCTCACCGATCGGTTCGACGGCGAAATTCATCACGGGGGCTTCGCGGCGACTAACGCTCAGCCTGCGATCAGCGACGGTCCCTGCGTTCGCGAATTCGACGTGCCCGATCGGCGGCGTCGGAACTGCGCGTCTTTCGCTGCGAGAGACCGCGCAGGAGCATCGAGCCGCTGACCAGCGCCAGCAACACCACCGACACGATCGAGAGCGTCAGCCGGTCGGGAATGGGGAGCGCTGCGGCGCTGGCGATAACCACCGCGGCCAGCGCGGTCAATGTTTCCCAGCGCCGCACGAGTATGGGCGTGGCTACGGCCGCGCGACCTTCCAAACTCCTTTGATGCCGTTCCCCTTTTGTTGCCCCGGAGCGGTATCTTTCGAAAAGAGGTAGAGCGGCATCCCGTTATAGGCCCACTGTTTCGTTCCGTCTTTGCGCGTGATGATCGAGAACTTTCCCGATGCCGTCGCACCGCTCGGAGCGAGCAGCGGCGGCCAGATGATCGCGCACTTGCCGGTGCAATTCGACGTCGCGGCCGTGTCTTTCGCGAAAACGTAGAGCGTCATGCCCTTGGCGTCGACGAGCGCTCCGCCGTGAACGGTCGGCATCGCGCTCACGACGCCCATCTTCCCCATCGAGCCCATTGCGTTCATCGAGCCCATTTGGGCCGGGAGCGCGATCGCGAAACACGATGCGAAGATGATTCCGGCGATTGCAAAAGCCTTCATTGTCGCTCCCCTCATTGTCCCTCCCCTCATTGCCCCTCCTACTTGTTCTTGAACTTGGCGACCCGCTTTTCATTATACGCCGCAATGCCTTCTTTGGCGTCATCGCTCTTGAAGAGCTGCGACTGCAGCTCGCGCTCGAGCGCAAGAGCGTCTTGGAGCGGAAGCTCCCAGCCCGTCTGGACGCTGCGCTTGATCAGGCCAACCGCCATCGGCGCCTTGTTGGGGGTGCAAAACTGCCGTGCAAAATCGGCTACGGCCGCGCGGAATTCGTCGGCCGAGCCTTCGTAGACGTCGCTGACGATACCCCAATCCAACGCCTGCTCGAAGCTGAACGTCTTTCCGATGACCATGAGCTCGATCGCCCGAGCTTTCCCGACCAGTCGCGCCAGCCGCTGCGTTCCCCCGGTGCCCGGCAGCACGCCGAGCGCGACCTCGGGTAGCCCGATCTTTCCGGCATCTTTGCGCGCGATACGGATGTCCGCGGCCATCGCGATCTCCAGGCCGCCGCCCACGCAATGGCCGTTGATTGCGGCGATCACGAGTTTCGGGGTCTGTTCCAATCGATTGAGCGTCTCATTGGCGTGCAAACAGAACATGTTCTTGAACTCGGGCGTGACCGCGTTGAGCATCGCAACGTTTGCGCCGGCCGAGAAGAACTTCTCACCCTTGCCGGTCAGCACGATGACTTCAACATCGTGATCGAAGCGCGCGTCGAGAATCGCGTCGTCGAGCTGACGCATCATTTCATGCGTATAGGTGTTTGCCGGCGGGTCGTCCATCTCGATGAAGGCGAGATGCCCGTCTTTCCAGGCGTTGACGACCGGCTTCCCTGCGAAGGTCCGCAGCTCGCGCCCGAAGGGCGTTTGTGTTGCTATACCGTTGGTCGTTGCCATGATTGGTAGCTGTCCCTCGACTTCACTCACGTTGCTCGCTATGTTCGGGATGACACACGGGGTGCTATCCACTCGGGGTTCTTGAAAAATTCCGCCAGCGCGACCTCGTCGGCCGGCGTCGGCAACACCGTCGGTGCGTAGGCTTCCCACTCGTGCTCCGTCAATTCGCGCCCGTCGACCGCGTAGCGTTTCCCGGCGAACGCGCCGATCCGGCGGTTGAAGCGCATGTCGGGAACGTAGAACCCGACCTCGCTCACGTTGACCTCGTTGACACGGTCGACCGTCGCCTGCACCTCGGCATGGAACTGGGCGCGCGCACGCTCGTTGAGATGCTCGCGGTCGACCGCCTCGCCGGCCTTATCCTCGTCGACGCGCCCTTTGATGCCCCATGCATACGCCCACTGCGCCGAACCCGAATGGTCGGTGCCGAAGAGATCGAGAGAGCCCGAGATCCACTTGTTGTAATACTTCTGCTGGATCTCCACCGGAATGACGCCCGCTTGCGCAATGCGGCGCAACCCCGTGATACCGGTCCCCATATGGAAGGATTCTTCGCGCAGCATCGGACCGACCGACGACGCGAGCGGCGCAAAACCCGAGTGCGAGAGCATCGTCAACTGAAACTTCCCGTCACGGTCCATGAAATTCGTATACGCGAAGAAATCGAGCCAGTGCGTAACGTCGTCATTGAACGCGTTGAGCAGCCGATTCTTCTTGCCGAAGGCGCGCCGTTCGAGCAGCTTCTGCGCCTCGATCTTGCCTTCGCTGCCGAAATGATGGATCAATACGTGACACATCTGGTAGCCGTGGCGGGTCTCCTCGGCCATGATGCGCACGAGCGAGGCCAGATCGTATTCCGACGGTGCGCGCTCGACCAGAAAGCGCTGCTGCTCGTTGGAAGCAAACTCGGTGTCGCCCTGAAAAACGATCATGTTCAGCAGCGCATCGCGCATGCGCTGGTCCGGGATCTCGCGCACGGTTTCCCAACGCCGCTCGCCCTTGAAATCGCCGAAGTAAATCTCCGGCGTCGGCAACGCGCCGTATTTCGCCTCGAACGCATAGCCCGGCACGTAGCGCTCGATCAGCTCCGGATCGAGCCCGATGTCGTGCTGCCACTCCTTGAGCAGGTCCAGCCAGTCGTCGAAGGTCGCGATGCGCATGTGACGGATTTTCTATTTGGCGTGAGAATACTGTCATACTACGCATGTCGGAACGGAAAGTAAAGAGGCCGAACTCGTTCATCTTCACCCTGTACGGCGACCTGGTGCACAGCCAACCGGGCGAGGAAGCCCTGCCGATCGGGAGTTTGATCCTGCTGATGGCATCGTTCGGCCTCTCGGAGCCGGCGGTGCGGCAAGCGGTTTCGCGGATGTCGCGGCAAGGGTGGCTGCGGGCCCAAAAACTCGGAAACCGCTCGAACTACGCGGTAACCGAGCGTGGACGGCGTCGGATCGAGGAATTGAGCCCACGGATCTACGGGCCGCTGGTCGCGTGGGATGGACGCTGGCGTCTGCTCACCTACAGCATCGCCGAATCGCGGCGCGCGGGGCGCGACCGTTTGCGCAAGGAACTTGCCTTGCTCGGTTGGGCGCCACTTTCTTCTTCGACGTGGATCTCGCCGCACGATGCGCTCGAGGCCGTGCGCGAAGCAGCGCAAAACGCGGGCGTCGATGCCGACATCGACCTGTTCGTCTGTGACTTTGCCGGCCCGGGGAACGATCGGGAGTTGCTGCAGCGATGCTGGGATCTCGACGCGATCGCGGCCGCATACGACGACTTCATCGCTGCCTATGCCCCTCGCCTCGAGCGCGAAGAACGCGAAACCAAGCTCACCGACCGGGGCGCGTTCGTCGAACGCCTCTGGCTCGTGCACGACTATCGCAAACTCACCTACGTCGATCCCGGTCTGCCCGCATCGCTGCTCCCGGCACACTGGCCGGGGACCCGAGCGGCCGCGATTTTTCGCGAATATTACCGCAGGATCGAGCAGAAATCGCGCCGGTTTTTCCTGAGCGTGACGGGCAAGGCGGGGGCCGGATAGGCGTCGAAGCTCCGCCGCCATGCCCAAACGGATCCTCCTGATCGCGTTCGCCGTCACGGCGCTCGCACTCGCTGCGTGCAACAGCGGCTACAACCCGGAAGACCTCTACGGAACGCCCGCACCCACCAGCACGGCTTCGACACCGACGCCGAACCCCAGTGCCTCGGCTGCGCAGGTCGCGGTGTACGTGAGCAGTTCGCCGATCCCCAATCAGCCCGTCAACCTCTACACCGACGTCAACGGGCACTACGGCACGCTGATCACGACCCAGGTCACGGACGCGACAGGATCGACCACGTTCAGCAATCTCACCCCGGCGACGAACTACTGCTTCAACACCTCATACACGCCGTCGGCGCCGGGATCGACCGCGCAGAACCAATGGATCTGCGGCTATCTCTGGTTCGAAGGCGTCGTCTTCAGCTTCTGATCGAGCGATGCTTTGGTTGAGCGTTGTCCTTCGACTTCGCTCGCTTCGCTCAGGATGACAAGTTAAATCAGTCCATATCGTCGTGCAGGTGCAGATGACAGCCGTCTTCCGCATCGGAGAGCACTTCGCGCGCTTCGCTGAGCACGTTGCCGGACAGCGGTTCTCGCGGCGGCGCGATCGACCCGTGCTCAGCCAAAAAATCGGCTTCACTCCAATCTTCCCAGGTCTCGAGCGGTTCGCCGTCGATCTCGGCCGGGAAGCGGACGCAGAACCCCTGATTGAGATGCACGCCGACCACCGTCACGCGCGTTCCGCGCGGGAAATAGGTGCCGTCCTTCCAGAGCGTGCCGTAGGTCGTGTCGTAGTGATGGCCGATTTTCAGAGGTTCGATCGTTCTTTCCTCACGCCGGAAAACTGTTCAGGGGCGCCGTTTCCGCTTCCTCGGAACCCTCCGGCGGCGCATCGAGTACCCACAGCGAGCGATGCGGCGCGAATTCCTCGCCTTCGGCGCCGGCAAGCCGCTGGAGAATGCGCGCGATGCGCGCACCGCCGATCTCGCGTCCCCATTCGATCGGACCGCGCGGATAATTGACGCCGAGCTGCATCGCCAGGTCGACGTCGTCCGGCGAAGCAACGTCTTCGGCGACCGCAATCATCGCTTCGTTGACGATCGAGCCGACGACCCTCCCGAGGAAAAGTCCGGGAACGTCCTCGACCAAGACGACGACCTTTCCGACCGCTTCGAAACACTCTTGCGCCAATGCGAGCGCGTCGTCGCTGGCCGCATCGGAGTCGACGATCTCGACCGCGCGCTGATCGTTGAAGGCGCCGAGAACACCGAAGCCGACGACGCGCTGCGGATGTTGTAACCGCGCGCGCAACGCCCCGAGATCGGTCGCGTACGCATCGACGAAGATGATCGTCGACGGCTCGAGTCGGCGATCGAGCGCGATCACGATCTCGGCGCGATCGTTGGACCCGTCACCCGTGTCGATCACCAGCGTCACCTCCGGATCGAGGCGATCGAGCAAGTCGTCGTTCTCCACGCGCTGCACGCGCTCGCAACGCGGCTCGAGCGCACTCGCCAGATCGTCCGCGGTCCCGCCGAAACCGACGACGGCAACGAACTCTTCGAGCGGATCGCTGCGCTCTTGTATCCCCGAGAAGAGATCGAGTCGCGCGTACCGCCCGTCCTCGTACGCGTAGAATCCCGAACCGGTCTTGCGTCCGAGCCGCCCTTGCGCGACCAGTTGGCGCTGCATCGGCCGCGGCGCGAGGCGTTCGGCCTCGAGCCGTTCGTAGACCGATTCGCTGCTCGCGAGGTTGATGTCCAGACCGATGAGGTCCATCAATTCGAACGGACCCATGCGAAAGCCGGCGCCGCGGGCGAGCGCGTCCAGCTCTTCGATCGGCGCAACGCCGCGCTCGAGGGCGCGCATCGATTGCAAATAGAACGGACGCGCAACCCGGTTCACGATGAAGCCCGGTGTGTCGGCGCAGGCGACGGCGGTTTTGGCGATGCGTTCCACGATCGTGCGGGCGCGATCGAGCGCGTCGTCCGACGCGTGTTCGGTCTCCACGATTTCGACCAGCTTCATCGCCGCCGGCGGGTTGAAGAAATGCAGTCCCACCACGCGCTCGGGGTGACGGCAATGCTGCGCGATCTCGCTCACGCTGAGCGACGAGGTGTTGGTGGCGAGCAATGCATCGGGCCCTAACGCCGCCTCGAGCGCGGCAAAGACCTCGCGCTTGAGATCGAGCCGTTCCGGAACGGCCTCGATCGCGATCGCCGCTTCGCTGCGCGCGGGAATCACGGAATGAAACCGCACCCGCGCGAGCACGTCGGGCGTCCCGGCGCGTTCGGCGTCCTTCGCGATCCGCGCGCTCGCGCGCTCGCGCACCCCGGAATCCGGCTCGATCAGTTCGACGGTATATCCGCCCGCGGCGGCCACGTAGGCGATTCCGGCGCCCATCGTTCCCGCGCCCACGACCAGCATGAGATCTTCCACGGATTCTGAACTTCGCGGTCGTATGGAAAAACCGCTCTGGCGCGTTCGCTCCTCGACCTACCTCATCGAGTCCGAGCACCTGCGCATTCGCAGCGACGAGATCGAGCTGCCGAGCGGCGCCGTGCTTCCCAATTACTACGTGCGCGAATCGCACGGGTTCGTAATGGTCTTTGCGCTCACGCCTGCACGTGAGGTCGTGCTGGTGCGCCAGTACCGCTACGGTATCGACGAGGTGATCGTCGAGCTGCCCGCCGGAAGCATTGCTCCGGGCGAAGACCCGCTTTGCTGCGCGCAGCGCGAGCTGACCGAAGAGACCGGTTACACGGCCGCGCGCTGGGAGTTACTCTCGGCCGTCCCGGCGGAGCCCGTGCGCTCGAATAGCCGGATGTACGGCTACTTGGCCCATGACGCGATTTGCACGCATCCGCAAGAGCTGGACCTCACCGAATCGATCGAACCCTATACCGTACCGCTCGCCGAGATCCGGCCGATGCTGCGCGGCGGCGCGTTTGGGGCGATCTCGTGCGTCGCGGTTGCCTACGCCGCCCTCGATCGCCTCGGAAGCTAAGTCAAGAAAGACGTCTAGGCGTCTTTTACCCCCGACGCGCTCGTCACCCCGCCACACGAGGGTAACCCGTATGGTAGCTAGATCAAAGGCCAACAGGTTGGCACCGGGGCCTCTCTTTTCTACTCGTTTTCATTGCCGCGTGGCCGCGGGCGCGGCGGTCCCTACGCCAATGGCGGGGCCGTTTGACCCCTTATTTTCGAGTTGGCCTAAGTCGCCACGATCGACGTTCTAGCGCAGCGCCCGTGAATTACCAAAGCTCCGCTTCGTTGTACGTTGCCCTCTTCCGCGTCGGAATGATCAGGGCGAACGAAGTAAAGCGAAACCGCTTTTTCTCAAGGGTGCGAAGCGAGCGCAAAGTGCAGCAAGCCCGGCTCAAGTACGGCGTCAATGGCGAAGTGAGCTAGGACGCACGGCAATAGTCTCCTATTGCCCAAAAGATACGTCATCGCGAGGGCGAAGCCCAATGCGCCGGTAAAACCGACAACGAGCGCGGGAGAGGTCGGGGACCACACTAAGTGCGCGATGCCGAAGGCGATGCCCGAGGTCAACGCCGCCGCGATGCGCGGTATGCGACGACGCAGAAGGATCTCAATCAACATTCTGCGGAAGAGCAGTTCCTCGGTAAACGCTCCCGTTACGGCCGCGAGCAGCGCGAGCCCCTTGAGCGGCCATGGCCCAAACGCGAAAGCGGCGATCCCCGGTTCCATCGCATAGGTCGTCGCGATATAAGCAACGGGAACTAAGACGGCGAGCACCCAACCCGCCGGTCGGACCGGTCCGACAAATACTTGCCGAATATTCCAGAAGCCTAATATCCCGGCGAGGAGCGGCGCCCCCTCGACGATCGCGGTCAACGCGAGGACGGACGCAGGGGTTACGTGCATCTTCTCCAGCGCTTATGCGGATGCGGCGACCGGAGCCGCGCGATATGCGGTGGCAAGAGCGAGGTACTGCCCGTTCTCCTCGACCATCAATTTCTTTTTCACGAAGAAAGATAGGATCTGTTGCACTTCGACGATAGTCGCCTTGCCGAGCGAATCAACGACCATCGAGGGAGTCAAGATTTCGTCGCACAGCGTGTAGACCGATGCGGCCAAACCGGCGATGCGCAAATCTTGCGCGGGGAGGCCGAGCCGACGATCCCGCAGCGTCAGAAAGCCTGGACCTCGCCAATACGCGAGCGTACTCTGCCCCTTGCGATACGTGCGCTTGTCCCAATTGCGCTTGACCAGCTCCTTCAGCGCCCGAACTTCGTCCGTGGCCACTGCGGATTCGCACTCGTGTTCGAAGTTGTACGCAAGACGCCAAACCGTCTGGTCGTCCTTCTGAAAGACGAACTTATACCACGACGCGGGGCCGAGAATTCGCACGCCGTTTTCGTCGGCCTTTTCAAAATATGGGCTGAAGCGCTGAAGCTGCATTTGGATGACGTCTGGCGGATGGAGGTGGGTCAGCATCGGAATCAACTCCGTCATGATAGCGTAATCGGCCGCCGTCTCGCCGGGGAAGCCACAGATGATGTTCCACTCGACATCTATTTCGTATTCCATCGCCCATTTCAGCAGCCGGATGTTCTGAAGAGCCGTCACACCTTTGTTCATGAGACGCAACACGTTGGTGCTCAGGCTCTCCAAGCCCGGCTGCATCACCTGCACGCCTGCTTCCCGCAAAAGCGCAACCTGTTGCTTGCGCAGATTCGCCTTCGTCTCATAGAAGAAATAGAGATCGATGCCACGCTCGCGCATGTCCCGAAACCGCGGAAACACCGATTCGAAGTAGCGAAGATCCAATATCGAGTCCGTCGCCTGGAAAAGCAGATTCCGATGTTTGACGCACAGGCCCTCAACCTCGCTCACAAACCGCTCGGGAGACTTGCTGCGATACGCCATGCTTCCACCGTTGATGCCGCAGAACTTGCAGTGGTTCTTGGCTCCCCACCAGCATCCGCGTGAACTCTCCACCGGAATCATGACGTAGCTGTTCACATCGGCCGCGAAGTTTGTCCGCTTCAGATGCTCGAAGTACTCATCGTACTCGGGTATCGGCACGTCGTCCATCTTCGACGTCATCGTAGCTCCATCGCCGACGCATTTCGTGCTCCCATCCGCCGCGCGGTAGCACAATCCCGCGATCTCCTCGAATCCCGACTGCCCTTCAATAGCACGAACGAGCTGCGGCAACGTATCCTCCGCCTCACCGCGCAACACGTAATCCAGATACGTATAGCTCTCGTGCAATGCCGCCCCCATGTCGGCCTCGCAGCTTGCTCCGCCCATGACGATGACGACCTCGGGCTTGATCTGTTTGACGCGCATCGCCAACTGCAAGGATGCAGCGGTCTGCGAATAGCATGACGAAATGCCGAGAATCGTACAGCCTGAATCGATTACATTTTGGACGGCGCCACAAAGAAACTCCTCGGCGTGAGCACGTGCCATCCTGGCCGTAGCGATGACGCGCGGGCCGCAACGACGCTCGGCGCACCGAAGAAAGGCTTCGTCTTCTTCTTCCGTGTGCACGGCGATCGGCGGGAACGCGAAAGCCCACTCCGCAATGCCCGTCAGGAACGAAAGATTCGAGATGGACGTATAGCTGTCAACCGTAAAACGGCCGCTCGCATCGGCCGAGTCACGACTCTTCGCCTTCAACAGATGCATGAAGTCGAGGTACAGCGAAGCGGCGGTCGCGTCTATCCCGGCACGCCTGAGGCTGGAAAGCAACACGCCGAGCTGAATCGACGGAACGTGAACGAACGCCCAGGGCTGGGAGACCAGCAAAACACTATGCCGCTTCATCACACAGCTGCTAGCGGGCGGACGGATGAAGTCTCCCACAGCGGTTTTGCCGCAGGGCCGTCTACCGGAGTGCGCGCCGTCGCGAGCGCGATCCAGCGCTCGCCCTCGCGGAACAGGATTCTCCGCGAATGAAGTTCGTCGAGGATCTTTAGGATGATCTCCTGCGAATACTCGAACGGCGCCTCGTTCGAGGCAAGCCACTTCTCGATTTCGAGCGGCGTCACCGCGTTATCGCAAATGAGAAAGATATGCGCGGGAAGCGCGGAGAGCACGATATCCTGGGCCGGAAGCCCGACGCGTCGGTCTTTGATTTCGACGAATCCCGGCCCGACCGTATACTTGAATGAACTATGCACGAACGTCTCGTCGTTCCAGATCTCGTCGAGCCGCCTTTGGACTCGTGCGATGGTCTCGGGAGAAACCGTGTCCCGCGCCGTGTATTGAAAGTAGTAGGCCAATTCGGTGACCCTCTCGGGCGGGAGAGGATAGAGCGAACGATACCAGGACGCAGCCTCGCCCATCTTTATTCCGTACTTGTCAGGGTCGTCGAAATACGGGCTGAACCGCTCCAAAAGAAGTCCAATGAGGCGCGGCGGCTGAAAATGGCTGATGAGCGGAATCATGTCGTGGACCTCGTTCCAGTTCTCCACCGTCTCGCCTGGAAATCCGTAGATCAGATGCCAGTCAACTCCCATTCCGAGTTCGCGCGCCCATTTCAGCAGACGTACGTTTTGAATGGCCGTAACGCCCTTGTCGATCCGTCGCAGAATCGACGTATTGAGCGCCTCGATTCCGGGTTGGAACCGATAGACGCCAGCCTTCCCCATCATTTGCAGCTGCTCCTTACGCAGATTGGCTTTCGTTTCGAAGAAGAAGCGGAAGTCCAAGCCCTCGGCACGAGCGGCCTGCATTCGCGGAAGGAACGACTTGAAGAACTTGAGGTCTAGGATGTTGTCTACGCCGTGAAATAGAAGGCGGCGATACTTCCGGCTCAGACCGATAATCTCGTCCGCGAAATTGTCCCCGTTCTTGCTGCGGTATGCCATCGTCTGACCATTTAGTCCGCAGAACGTGCAATGGTGCTTCTCGCCCCACCAACAACCTCTCGAACTCTCCACGGGAATATGGATGAGTGGTTCGAGCATCGCGCGTATCTTGCTCGATCTCAGCCGCTCGAAGTATTCGTCATAGTTTGGAGGCGGTACCGAATCCATGAGAGTCTGCGCGCCCATGTCGAACGGCATGGCGACCGACGCTCCGTCTTCGCGGTAGCATAGCCCAGGAACGCTGGAAGGAACCCGTGCCCCTTCCACGACTCGCACCAGCGCGGGGAGCGCCGCTTCGCCTTCCCCCCGGACGACGTAGTCGACCCAATCGAATTCCGCGTGAAGCGCCGCGCCCATCCCGCTCTCGACGTTCGCACCTCCGAATACGGTCGCGACTCGCGGACGAAGTTCCTTGACGCGCTTCGCAACCGCCAGCGAACAGACATTCTGCGCAAACGTGCTGGTGAAGCCGACGATGTCGGGCTCAGCGCGGACGATCTCTTGCGCCACCCATTCGACGAAGCCTGCGGCATGTGCGCGCGCGAACTTGGCGGCGCTCGCCAGTCTGGGAGAGATATGCTTACCTGCAACGTTCCAATATGTCTCGTCGCGGCGCTCGTCAGGCGAGGCATAGGGCTCGACCAGGAACACCCATTCCCCCAGTCCGTTCAAGAACGAAATGTCCGCAATGTCGACGTAGTCTTGAAGCCCGAAGTCGGCGCTACGTTGCGACAGCAGAAGCTCGAGAAAGGAAAAGTAGAACGACTTCGCCTCGACCATGATGTCTTCGCGCTCGAGGACGGAGACCAACGTTCCAAGCTGCATCGACGGCGCGGCCACCGTGGTCCACGGAAGCGATGCCAGAAGCACTTTACTCATCTGATGTCCCCCGACTTCGCCTGGCGACGGCAAAGCGATAGGATACTGACCAAGTACGGTCGATAGGCGTGGCAGTGTACGGAACCGACATTCCGTCGAGCGAAAATGACGTGGCTCCCAATGTCGTGGCAAACCGATCAGCGTAGGTTCCAAAGAGGTTCTGGATGTCGAATTGCAGATAGCCATGCGGCGCGGGAAGGCGTGCTCCGACGCCGACGGTCACGTATCCGGGGATGTGGTTCTCGTTATTCGTACCCTCGTAGGCGACGTCGACGCCGACAATACGCTGGCCGGACGTAAGTCCCAACAGCAGATTGGAGCGCCACTTCGGGACGCCTTGTAATTGCGTCCACGGAATTATCGTGCTCGCCGTCCCGGCGGGGTCGATCGATGTTGCGACGTCACGAAGCGACTCGACGTACGTCCGTGTCAAGAAAATCCCGCTACGATATTCGAACGCAACATAGTTGTCGATCTGAAGCAGCTGCGGCACACTGCGAAAGCTTTGATAAAGGACGTGAGTTACTGCGCTGCTCTGGCAAGCATACTGTGCGAAGCCGGCAAGCGACGCTGCGTAGCCGGCCGGAACATGGGACGCAGTGCTCGCGACCTGTCGTGCGAGGCCATTTTGAATGACGCTCGCGTAGCCGCCGGCCGTTACCTTCACTCGTGAAATCGTCTTGCTCGCATGCCAAATGGCGGAGTTCCCAACTGGTTGCCGACCATCGGTAACGGACGGCGCCTGCGCCGTGGCGGTCTGTGGCGAACATGTGATGCTCGAGTCGATCGCCGGAATGAAGGTGCTCGCGGCGGCTTCGGCAACCTCGTAAGACTGAATCGCCCCGCGAAACAGCTCGGCGTAGACCTCGTCGCTGCCGTTGGAATGGACATAGGTCATCGAAACGGACGGGCCGCCGTAATGAAGGAATCCCGTGGAATTCTGGGAGCTTAGGGCGACGTGATATTTCGTATTACGCACTGCGGTGTTCCAAAGCAGCCCCACATCGGTCGAACCGGTCGCTCCCGTGAATCCGCTCTCGTCGAACGTCGAAAGACTCTGCGTTGTCGTGCGGCTCATATAAAGGCTCATATCGCCCGTCGATGTCGGATGAACGAACTGCAGCTTTCTGCTAGCTCCCCAGAAGCTCAACTCGCTTTCGCTCGGCTCGGGAATTCCAGCGATGAACGCTTGGTTCTCGCCATCGTTCAGGTCGCCGCCGTAATGCACGTCGAGATACGAAAGCGCGTCGCCGTGTAAGAGCGCCCGTCTCAAATAAACCCATCCCGTGGAACTCGCGCCGTCTATCGAGTTTCCCGGGCCGACCCCCAACGGCAGCGATCCGGGCATATCGCGGTTGACGTTCGCTTGCCGCTGCGTATCCGAGAATCCGACGATCTGCGCGAACGTCGCCCCGCGCGCATATTCTAGATCCAGAGAGGACTCGAACTCACGATAATCACTCGCATGGTTGTATATGAGCCCGCTCGTGTCCCGGCCAGAATATCCGTCAAGCGCCCCCTCGTCCGCGTTCATGCCTAGTTGTATCGCGTAGCCGAAGCCGTTGACTCGATCGGCTGCGCGCACCGTAGCCGAACTGCCGTCAAACTGGGACGCCGCGAGATCGAGGTCCCTCACAGGCCCATCGCTCGGCTTGAGGAAGCCCATGTTCGTATTCACGGTACCGTCGTCGGCGGTCGAAAGGCTCGTCGAGGTTACGAGATCTGAAGGGAAGAGCGTCATACTACTCGCGACGCCGGCCGACGCCACCGGAAGATCAGGTAACGCGACGCCATCGACTGACTGAGACGTCATGCCGCCCTCGCCCGGCGAACGCGAAATTGGAGAGGACCGCGCGGCGCCACGTGCCCCACCGAGGGCGATCGTACTGACGTCGTCCTCGCCGTTCGAACTGATCACCGATGCCGAATGACTGACCGTCGTTGCGATCGTCGCGAGTATGGTCAGCTGTATCGTCGCACCGGATGTCGTAACGACCGTGGGCGCCGAGCGCGTCCTGTCTTGGATCGCGACGATGCGTTCGCCCACCACGACCCGCACGTTGGCACGCCCGTTACGGTCCGTCGTCGCGAGGATCCGACCGGAAGCGCCGTCGATCACATCTGCACCGGCCACCGCGCGGCCGTCCTGCGTAACGACGACGAGCGCAGCGATAGGCGCGAGGGATTCTGCTCCGGACTTCAGGCCACGTGGTAACACAAGAGAAAACATGACGACGAGTGCCAACGATAGGCTCCGGACTCTCCTCACATCGATCGTGCAGGCGCCAGAGTCCATTGCCAATTGAGCTGCTGTTCGCCGATCATCGACTTGACGTCGTCGGAAACGGCGAGGCGCCCTGCTGCGATTTGCCCGTCGACGATGGCCATCGCCGCGCTAACGTCGAGAACAATGGGTGTGGAATATCCGCGCAACATAGCATTTTCGCTCAACGTGCCTGTTGCTTGAAGTACGACCTTAGGCCCATCGACTGAGGCCACTGTTACTGTAACGGGGACATCGTCAAAGCGCGTATTGTCGACTTGCACCGGAACCTTGCTGCGCCAGGTACTACCGACCGCAAACGGCTTTGCGTTGTCCTCTGTCAATCGGACGAGGTCGTTATACGCCTCGATTTCCCACACGCCCGAGACAGCTGACAGCTGCCCATCCTTGACCGTGACTTCGCCAGATGTCGTCTTTCCGTTCTCGACCGACTGTACCGAAGCACCGTCGGCGTTCGGCGTAATCGAGAATCGCGCAGACGCGTGTTTCTGATAATCGTTCCAAAAGTGCCCCTCGAACGTGGCATCGAACGCCAAGGGCGTCAAGGCGGCACGAGCATTTTCGATGCTCGCCGAGACGACCAGGGCGAGAATAACGGCCGTAACGACGCGGATGGACATTCTTGAATCCTCTTATATGACTTTGAAGTAAGCAAGAGCAACGGAGAACGCTAGCAACGGAAGCAGCGAAACCGCCGCATACGCCCGCTGCGGTGTCGTTACAACCTGATTGCGATCCCAACGGAACAGCGCGGCCGCGATCGCAACGCACGTCACCGCGCAGACGACGAGATCCAAACCCAGAGAAAGCATGGCGTTCGCCGGCGGGTGTCCCGAGAAAAGCCGACTGAGACCAAGCGTCAAGACGGCCGGCGGCGCGGTCATCGCGCCCTCTCGAACCCATGTGGGCAGCGCGAGAAAGGGCAAGACCGATCCAGACAGCAAAAGGCACAGGAAGAACAAGCACTGATTCATGATTTGCCCCTCCTGCGTCGTGTTCGCGACGCTCGGAACCAGTAGCCCAATCGCGCAGACGCCGATTACGCCGATGGAGAGAAAAACGAACAGTTCGACCGGGGACGCGAGTAAGGGCAGCCGAAAGATGATCATCGCGATGGCAATCTGCGCAACAAGGACGATCATCAGCAGTAGGTAGTTCCCGATGAGGCGGCTGATGAGAATTTGGAATGGTGTAATGGGAGCCAACCAATAGCGCTTCAGTATCTCGCGCTCGCGCATCATAGAAAACTGCGTCCCGATTCCGAACAGCGCCCGACTGAGCACCGTAAATGCCAAAAGCGGTCCGATCAGTTGAGCGGCTGGAACATGCGAACCGAAGGCCGTGAGGTAGAGCACGAGATACGCGAATGGATACACGAACGAGAACATGAAGGCAGTACGAATTCGGACTGCGAGAAGCAGATAAGTCTTCGTCATGGCGAGAATGGCGCGCATCAGGTACGCCCTCCGTTGAGTGAGAAATAGACATCCTCGAGGCTCGGATCGACGATGGAGGTTTCGGCAAGCGCCGGATACGCGTGCTCTTTAGCGAGGGAGCTGATGACAGCCGCCGGGTTCTTCGTGCTGAACGAAAAGCGCTTGTCATTCAGCACGCGCAGGCTGTCGACGTCGGATATATGCTTCAAGGCGTCTACGTGCACGGCATGCTCGAAACTCACGACGACCTGCTTGTCTCTGGCGTGAGCGGCGATCAACTCCGCGGGCCGACCGAATGCGACCATCGTTCCCTGTGTAATGAAGCCGACGATGTCCGCAAGCTTCTCCGCTTCCTCGATGTAATGCGTCGTAAGAAGAATTGTACACCCGTTGGCCTTCAAGCGCAGCAAAGTGTGGTGCAGTTCCTCGCGGATCGTGGGGTCCAACCCGACCGTCGGCTCGTCGCAGATGATGATCGACGGCGATCCGACGAGCGCGAGTGCCAGGCTCGTCCGCTGCTTTTGACCGCCTGACAAATGGCGAAAGAGCGTGTTCTTGCATTCCGCTAGCTCGAACATATCGAGTAGGTAACTCGTACTTGCGCTCTTCGCGTAGAACGACGAAAAGAGCTCAAGTGCCTCGCGAACGGTCAGCTGGTCATGCATTGCGGCACCCTGAAGTTGGACGCCGAGAATGTTTTTGAGCTTCCGCGCGTCCCGCCAGGGATCCAGGCCTTCGACGACTACGCCGCCAGCGTCGGGCTTGCGCAAGCCCTCGATGATTTCGACTAGCGTCGTCTTTCCCGCCCCATTAGGACCGAGCAGCGCGCACACTGAGCCGCGCGGAACGGAGAACGACACGTCCTTCAGCGCATTGATAGAGCCGTACGATTTGCTCACCTTTTCTACGGATATCGCGGCGTCAGACACGTCAGGCCTTTCCGACGATCTGCGCGTACAGGATGGCTTCCGATCGGGCATCGATTGGGAGCAGACCGCGGAGCTCAAGCTCCTTGCAGCCGCCGACCGAGTTGATGCCGACGTCGTCGAGGGCAGCAGTCGCCAAGTAGAAATTTTGACCGATATGCCCGGCCTCGAGAAGCGCGAGTTTCCACGCACGCTCGCCGTATTTATAGCCGGCCTTTCGCAAGAACGCGACCATTACGAGCGCAGCTGCGCAGTTCTCGAGCGAGGCTCGCTCGACGCCGCCCTGCCGAGACTGATCATAGAAATAATCGTTCAGATCCAGTGCGCCCTCGCTGACTAGTTCAAGAAAGTGACGCTGGACGTTGAAATGATAAAGGCCGGGCGGTAAACCATCGACGCTGCGGACCATAATATAGAGGTCGTTTATGAACATCGCGCCACCAGATGCATATGCGCGTCGCGCCTGACCGTTGTGCAGAGCGCCCGTCTCGCCCATGCCCAGCTTCAACAGCGTCGACAGTTCCTGCAGCGACATCGGCGCACCGGTGAAGTCATGAAAGCTTCGGCGCCTATGGACAACGTCCGCGAACGAACGCCCGCCGGCATCGGCGTCCAGTTCCGGTAACGGAAACTCTCGCGTGGCGATGAACGCGCGGTTCGGCTTCTTGAAGTAGCGCATAATCGCCGGATGCAACGGCTTCCCGGAATCAAGTCGCGGCCGCACGTCGAGATGCGCAAAATACAGCTGCCCAAGATCCTCGGGAACACCGGAGTTCTTTAGCAGCGTCGAAAAATCGTCGGTATTGTCTAGCAGCATACTTCTGATTCACCCTTACGGAAATGGATGCGCCCAGGGATTCAGCGGCTCGTCGAACACATGTAGCTGAGGGAAGATCCGCTCGTATTGCCAAAGCCGAGCACACCCAAGCGGTTTGTTCGCCTCTCTGCAATACAGAGGGAGAAGCCGCGGCACGAACACCTTGACCACCTTCAAGCCGAGACGATCGACTTCGTCAATCGTAAGGTCGTTGACGAATACTGGATATCCAGCATTCCGCATCGTGGCGATCAGAAAATCGAGCATCGCGCCGGGATCGCCGCCATGCCGATCTCCGAGATACGTCTGCCCTCGGAATTCCACTTCGGGAGCCGTCAGATAGAAGTCCAAGCGCGACCGCAAGTCGTTCTTCACGTATAGCTCCGAGTGGTCTTTCATGTGCGAGATCTCATGATCCGAGAGGATCTTGCCCTCTGGCAATACCTTCCAGAAATCCCAATTCTCGCTCAGATACGTGGACTCGACGTAGCCCGCAACAGCCATGAGAACTTCGTAGATCGCTTTTTCCGCAGCGATGGCGGCGTCCGGATGAGTTCCCGCGCCGACGACGGCATATGGCGGCCTATCATGGGTCGCCGTAGCGACGAAGGTGGGCACACCGAAATTGGCGGTGAGGTCGTTGACGTGGAGCTTTATCGTCGTGCGGGAAAATTCGCCGACCATGCGATCGAGGACGGCGCTCGCGGAGCGCAGCGATTCCAGCGACACGCGTGGCGGTGAGAGACGACGTAGCCACATGCCTACAAACGCGTCACGTTCGATCACTTCGCACAACCCGCTCAATACCGCGGCTTCCCACGTTCCGTGACACGCCGTGCCCGTACTGATCTGCTCGATGATCCGATCATGGTGGCGCGGCGGACGAACACCGAGAAAAGCGTTCAGGATCGGAACATACGCCGGCTTGTTCTCGGTCAACTCACGCACGAGAACCCACGTCATCTGGTCGTCCGGAGTAAGCTTTCGGACAGGAACCTTGCCGGTTTCAGGCTCCAGACGCGCTTGCGTTGTTATCTGCTCGTCCGTAAGTACCTGATAGTCTTCAATCGGAAGCACGAGTCCCTCGGCAGCCATTTCCGCGTACGATGCATCGCGAAATACATGGCGTTTCCGATCTATGATCTGAGCGCAGAACCGTTCGACGCCTTCAGCTATCGCGCGGATCAGAGCCGAGTCGGTATCGTAGCCGACGCCGACCGAAACCGACGAAGGCTTCCAGAACGCTGAACGAGCTTCTCTTGATCGTTCGGTCGGGCGTGCACGCTCTTCCCTGAGAGCCGCCACCAGACCCGGCCACTGGTTGCTGAAGGCTGACGCGAATTTTATGTCGGAGAACCAAAGCGGCTTGCGGCTGAGCGACGCGCGTAAGATGATGCCGGCCTCCGGATCGACCAATTGAGCAAACGTACTCCCTGACGGCATAGATAAATCGCGTCCAATCTTAGCTTGAGGAGCAGACGGCGCACTCGGGGATATGAGCGCAGGGGATAGCAGAAACCGTACCGTTCGAGAAATCGGCGAACAGAAACGCATCCTCCATCGCAACTTCCGATGTGTAGAGCCGACGCAACAGCAACGCCCGGATCATCTCCCGTTCTGGAGTGGTGAGCTCGCGAAGCGCGGAAACTTCGGGCGTGAGTCCGCGGCTTACGCGTTCCTCCAGAATCGAGTTCTGCATTATGTCGCGCAACGTTCCGAGTCGCCGAAGACGCAGGCATTCGTAACAAGCGAAACGCCCAGCCCGCAGAATCGGGCTCACGACCGCTTTCCGCGTGGAGCATTCTATGAATACCCACGGAATCGACGATGGCGCGAGCCGGCGATTCAGCGCGTAGAACTCGTGTTCGTGCAATCCCACCGCGAGAACGACGTCGCTCTGAGTAGCGCCGTCGATGAAAGACGACAACGTCGCGCCATCTTGGTGACGGCCGAGTACGTGCGTGCAGAGCACTTCCGCAGAACTCCGTTCGATATGATTCTCGGTGAGTTCGAGATCGAAACGCGAGACAACGATCGCTCTACGGAATGTCTTCGGGACCGCAACGTTCGGCTTCAGCAGCGAACTTCCCACCAGCGAGTCGAAGAGCTTTTTGAATTGTTCGCGGCTCGTCTTAGTGCCTTCGAGATCTTCGAGGGAGCGGAATGCATCCTCGAAATTGCTTCCCGCTTCGTCTTGGAACGTGCGAATGAATGACGCAATTGCGGAGGACGGGCCGTTGACCGCAGTGATCCGCCCAGCGCCGGTGATGAACACCTCATCACTACCGATGGATTGAACGGAGACGCCAGACAATAACCGATACGTTTCGGAATGCGTAACCGACATGGGTCCTCCCGTGCAAACATAATGGACACGAGCAAGGTACAGCTAGACGTCTGGCGACACGCCAAGACGTATAAGACCGCGATATTGGAAAGTCGATTGAGGCTGGGGAGTCAACAGTCTGCAGTACTGCCGCCCCCCTTTGCTAACGTCGGACGTTATGCTTCAGAGCACGAACTGCAATCGCAGCTCGAGCTCGTGATGATGCAGCAACACGCGGTTACATCTGCGACGACACTACCTGCATCTGCAGGGCTACTGTCCACCGCATCATAGACCTCGATATCCATAATGATTACCTCTCGGTCAGCTTTGAGTTAGAAATGCTGTCCGGGGGATAGCGCCGCCCCGTTCGCAACGGCCGGCTTCTTTAGGAACCAGCGACGCTCCTTGGTTAAAAAAGCCCACATTTGCATACGAACCATCGGTACAACCGGTACAACCACCACCACTTTTTGTCGATGTACATTATTTGGTGCCGCCAGTACTGGGATTTCGCTCCTTCTCTGGACTTTGATTTTGCACTTCACTAAACGCACGTACAACGCGTCATGCTGGGTAGGGCCATCAGCCAACGGATTCGAAAGCAAATCGAAGAGGGCTTCTGACGGATGAAAACCATCGGGCCGATGCGCAAGACAAAATTCCGAGGACTCGATCGCGTTCGATGGTAATTTACGTTTACTGCGGCGGTTTACAACATAGTTCGCATGCGAAATCTTCAAGCGATGGCGACATGAGACATGATATGCAGTATCGAAACGCCCCTGCAAGCACCGCGATGCCTCACTTCCCGATGCAAGCCATCCTCTAAAACCGCTGGCTGGCAAGACGATCCTCTTCTTTCATTCGCTTTTCCGCAGCCTGCTAGTGTAGTGTCTCACGAGTTGCGCGAATAACCATAAGTGATTTTGTCGAAGATTTTGTCGGCGGTCGCTGTCCAGGCAAATGGCTTGGCTTTGGCGTTGTGAGCGTTGAGATATTCCATGATGGCTCGTTCAAGTGCGGCGATGCTCGTGAATGTTCCACGGCGAATTCGGCGTCGCGTGATCTCCCCGAAGAATCGCTCGACTTGGTTGAGCCAACTGGCGCTCGCCGGTGTGAAATGGAGTTCAAAACGCGGATGTGCGGCAAACCAGCGACGAACCGCCGGCGTCTTATGGGTTCCGTAGTTATCGAGTACGAGATGCACGGTCAGCGCTTTGGGAACTTCCGCATCGATGCGCCTCAAAAATCGCAGAAACTCTTGATGCCGGTGACGGCGATGACAAGCCCCGATGATCTTTCCGGTCGCGACATTGAGCGCGGCAAATAACGATGTCACGCCGTGTCGCGTGTAGTCATGCGTCTGCCGTTCGGGAACGCCGGGTCGCATCGGAAAGATCGGCTCCGTTCGGTCCGGCGCCTGCACTTGTGATTTCTCGTCGACGCACAGAACGATCGCGCGTTCAGGCGGCGCCATGTACAACCCAACAACGTCGCGAACTTTCTCTACGAAGAGCGGATCCGTAGAAAGCTTGAACGTTTCGACGCGATACGGCTGCAGCCCGAACGTCTGCCAAATTCGATGAATCGCGGCGCGGGAAAGGCCAGTCTCCGCGGCCATCTCGCGCACGCTCCAATGCGTCGCACCCTTCGGGCGAGCCGTGAGCGTTTTCCGGACGACCTCATCGACCCGGTCATCGGTGATTTGGCGCGGAGGGCCCGAGCGAGAAGCGTCGCTCAGCCCTTGGAGGCGATCGAGGCGAAAGCGCTCTCGCCACTTGCATACTGCCTGTTTGCTCGTCCCGACGCGTTCGGCGACAACGTCATTCGGCAAACCACGATCGCACTGCAGCAAGATTCGCGCTCGGTGCGCCAGGCGTTGCGATGTCTTCGGCCGACGCGCCCAGCTCTGCAACGTCGCGCGCCTGCATCCGTCATGTTTAGATCACGAAGAGGACGACCCATGAGTCATTCTACCGCGACGCGCGGTATTATTCAAGCAATTTATTCGACACTACACTAAAGAGAAACCCTTCTATCGCTTAGTGCGTCGTCGCCGTCGCCGACGCCATGGAATCGGTGATCAGCTTCGCGTCCACCGTCACCGTCGTGTCGATCTCGTTCGGACCGGGATGCGCACCGTGATCGCTGGTGATCTCGTCGAGCGAGGTCGGAATCTGCCGGTTGAAATCGTAACCGATCGTGTTGGTGACATCGGCGCTGCCGGTGCGCGAACCTTGATAGGTCAGCTTGCGGCTCTCGTCGATCTGCATGAGCCCGCCGTCGTTCTTGACGATCGTGTAATCGCTCGTGGCGCTGAACTGCGGGCCTTGGCTCGAGATTTGCCAGTGCAGCTTCGAATCGAGCAGCGACGGGTTGACGAAGTGCGCGCCGAGCAGCCGAATGACGCTATACTCCTCGGGGTTGACGGTTGCGTTCGGATCGCATATGACGCTGCCCGTCCCGTAGACCACGCAGGTGGCGGGTTTGGCACTGCGCGCCGGATTGCTACCTGTCTCGGAAACGGTGAGCACGAGGCCGGTGTCCTGCTCTTCGCGCATTACGTCTACCGTGATCGTCCCGGTGTCGCCGGCGCGATCGGTGTAGTCCTCCATCCCGTTTCCGCCGCCGGCCGCGTTCGTGCCGTTGTTATTGAATCCCGAGTCATGGATCGTGACGTCCGTCGTAGCGCCGTAGGTAAAGGAGTAGACGAGATGGCGCTGCGGCGCCGCACTGGTCTGCGCCGCCGCCGGAGCACATAAACTCACCGCCAACGCAAGCGCGGCGCAAGAAATAGCAATTTTCATGACCTGCTCCCTAAGCGTACCGATCGATTTGCGTGCCCACACCGAGCGACTGGAAGAGTTCCGCCGAAATCGTCGCCTGGAGATCCTCGACGGTCTTCAGGACCGAGAGCGAGACGCTGCCGGTCGTCGCCGACCCGTCGGTCAGGGGGGCCGTTACCGTGCCGATGTCCATACGTAGCGTGAAACCTCTCCACCTGGGTATCGGTAGTTTTGGAAGAGCCTTCTACCACGGAGATGGGAACCACCGATGCTGAACACCTTCATCCGACTGACCCTGATCATCGCCGCCGTCCTGGTGGCGATCGCGCTGCTGGGCTGGGCCCTGCACCTCATCGTGGTGGCCGCGGTGATCGCCGCCGTGATCGTCGTCGCTCTCTTCCTCTATAACATGGTCCGGCGCCGGTCGGGCCTCCCCGTCAGCCGTCGCTAAACCAGGCGAGCAAGCAAGCAGTCAGCGCCTCGGGCGACTCCAGCATCGGCACGTGTCCGGTGCCGGGCAATACGACCAACCGCCCGTCCGGGAAGGCTCGAGCCGCCGCCTCGGCCTCGGGTGCGGGGACGATCGTGTCCTGCGCTCCGGCGACCACCAGCACGGGCATCAGCAGGTCGCCGGCGATGTCCTCGGCCCCGTCGCGCAGCGCCATCCCGCGCAACATCGCCGCTAATCCGTGTACGTCGTGTTTTTCCGCGATTTTATTGAATTTTTCGACGATTTCCGGTCGATCGTCACGCGTTTTTTCGCTCAGCGCGGCATCGCGGAATTCGCGCACGATGCGTTGCGTCGATCCCGTGCGAACGGCGTCGTCGGCAAGATCGTGACGATGTGCCGCGCGCGCAGAATCATCTGCGGCGATGCGCGAGCAGACCAGCGCGAGACGATCGAGACGTTCCGCGTACATGCGCGCGAAAGCGAGTGCGACGTAACCTCCGAGCGAATGACCGACGAGCGACGCGTGCTCGATCGCAAGCGTGTCGAGCACCGCCGCGACGTCGCCCGCGAGCGACTCCATCAAGTACGGTCCGTCGGTTACCGTCGACGCGCCCATGCCGCGCAGGTCGAGTGCGATGACGCGCATGTGCTGCGAAAGCGCGCGCGCCTGCGCCTGCCAGATCTCGCGTGAGAGTGGAAAGCCATGGATGAGGACGACTGCATCACCATCACCCGCAACGTCGACCTCGATACGCGCGTCACTACACAAAACTTGCATTGCAGCCGAGAATACTGTATAAGGTAGGCAACTACCCCTGGCTACAACTGTGTAGCCGGAGAAAGGATGACTCCACGCACATGGCAGTCAAACGCAAGAGAAAAGCGGCTGCGAAGAAGGCTGCGCCGAAGCGCAAAGCGACTCGCAAGAAGGCCTCCCGTAAGAAGGCCGCGGGCCGCAAGAAGACCACTCGCAAGAAGGCTACTCGCAAGAAGGCTTCGCGTAAGAAGACTTCCCGCAAGAAGGCCAGCCGCAAGAAGGCCGCTCGTAAGGCGTCCGCTCGCAAGACCACCCGCCGCAAATCGCGCCGGAAGAAAGCTGCACCCGCAGCCTAACTTCTCGGCTCTTTTTATGGCTATATGCGAGTCGCAACCGCGACTCGCTTTTTTTATGCGGGGGAACAGCTTCAGGCGTCGTTGACACGGAGCTCGTGTGCCATTGCACACGTCGCTCCTTGTCGCCTAGCCTGAAACCGCTCCCCGCATAAAAACCCTTAGCGCGCCTGCACGGCAGCGATGATGACTGCGGCGCTGCCCTCGAGCCCGACGGTCGCGCTGTCGATCGCGAGATCCACGACCGCGGGCGATCCGATCTCGACGTTGTACCAATCCCGCAGGTGCGCGCGGCGTGCGCGATCGATGCGGTCGATTTCGGCGGCGGCGGCTTTCCGGTCGAAACCGAGCTCGGCGATGACGCGCTCGATCCGCCAGTCACGCGGCGCGTAGATGAATACCCGCAACACGTCCGGCCGTCGTCCGAGAATCGCGCCGGCCCCGCGTCCGACGATGACGACGTTGCCGTGCGCGGCGAACTCCCGCACCGCCTCCTGCACCTCCCGCACGTACTCCTCGTCGAAGGTCTCACCAAAACTGGTCACCGCGACCTCGGGCGTCGCGAGTTCGAGGCTCGAGAGCAGCCGCGCCCCGAGTGACCGGCCCGTCTCGTCGGCAGCCTGCGCCTGCGCGTCCGAGATGTGCATCCGTTTCGCGACCACCACCGGGAGTTGGCGGTCGACGAACTCGTAGCCCAGCTCCGCCGCCACGCGCTGCGCGATGGCAACCGCTCCGCTTCCGTATTGGTTGGAGATCGTCAGGATCACGCCGAAGAACTACGCGATGCCGATCATCGAAACCCGCGACCTGCGCAAGGTCTTCCGCGCGGTCAAGCGCGTTCCCGGGCCGTTGGGAGCGCTGCGCACGCTCTTCTCGCGCGCCTACGACGAGCGCGTCGCGGTGGGCGGGGTGACGATGTCGCTCGAGCCGGGCGAGCTGGTCGGCTACATCGGACCGAACGGCGCCGGCAAGTCGACCACGATCAAGATGCTCACCGGGATCCTCGTACCGACCGCAGGCGAGGTGCGGGTCGCCGGGATCGTGCCGTATCAGTCGCGCCGGGCGAACGCGCGAAACATCGGCGTCGTCTTCGGCCAGCGCAGTCAGCTCTATTGGGACTTGCCGCTGATCGAGTCGTTCGAGCTGCTGCGCGCGATCTACAGTATTCCGCCCACGATCTATCGGCGCAATCTCGACGAATTCGTCCGGATTCTGCAGATGGATGAGTTTCTACGCACGCCCGTGCGTCAGCTCTCGCTGGGTCAACGTATGTGCGGCGATTTTGCGGCCGCACTTCTCCACGATCCCACGATCGTCTACCTCGACGAGCCGACGATCGGCTTGGACGTCGTTGCCAAAGAGGCGATCCGCGAGTTCATCGCTCGCATCAACGCCGAGCGCGGCACGACGATCATCCTCACCACGCACGACTTGGCCGACGTCGAACGCTTGTGCCGCCGGATCGTGCTGATCGATCGAGGCACCGTGATCTATGACGGCGACGTCGAACGGATCAAGGGCGAGTACGGCCGCTTCCGCACGCTGGTGGTGCGTTTCGATCGCGCGGTGTCCTCGCCGCAGCTGGCGGGCGCCGAGCTCGAAAGCAGCGACGGCCGGACGGCCCGCTTTCGTTTCGACCGAAATCTGGAACGGGCGGATCTGCTGATCCGTCAGGCGAGCGAGCGCTACAGCCTCGAGGACGTCTCGATCGAGGAACCAGACCTCGAATCGATCATTCGCCGCATCTACGTCGAAGGATACGATGCGCGCGCGGCGGAGAGCATACGATGATTCTCTCGAGCGGAACGAAAAAACCCAAGATCCATCCGAGCGCCTACATCGCGCCAAGCGCCACGATCAGCGGCGAGGTGACGGTCGGTCAGGGCTGTGCGATCTTGCACGGCGCCGTGATCGTGGCCGAAGGCGCGCCGTTGACGCTCGGCGCCGATTGCGTGGTGATGGAGAACGCTGTGATCAAAGCCAGCGGCGGAAGCGCGACCCGGTTTCCGGTGAAGATCGGCGATCGCTGCATCGTGGGACCGCACGCCTACGTCGTCGGCGCCACGATCGGAAGCGGCTGCTTCATCGCCAGCGGCAGCCGCGTCTTCAACGGCGCGGTGATGGAGGACGGCAGCGGCGTCGCGTTGGGCGGAATCGTCCACGTCAATGCGCGCCTGCTCAAGAACGCGAGCGTGCCGATGCAGCACATCGCTTACGGCAATCCGGCCAAGATCGTGCCGCCCGAGAAGGCGCCCGAGGCCGCGCGCGATCTGCAGTTCTACGAGAACGTCTTCAACATCGATTCGGGCGAGGGTGCCCGGGCCAAGGCCGCACAAGCGTACGCGCAGTTTCTGCGCAAAGCTCATGCGCAGGATGCCGTACTCGACGCACACGCGAACAAGGCGCCGGCGCGGCGCAGCGCGGGCGAGGAACCGCCGAAGCAGCAGACCACCGAGGTCGACACGGTCGTCGATGCGATGATGCTGGAACTCCAGGAGATGGAGATGAAACGCCAGGAGGCGCTCAAGAAAAAACCCAAACGGTGATGTTCTTTGGTTGGGCGTATTTGGTTTCGGGGACGTCCGCATTTTCACGTCCTTGTGAAAATGCTACTCTCTGAAATCGGTCTCTCGCCCTCCGGGCTTCGACCGATTCTCAGACGCCCCGGGAACCAAACACGCCCAACCAAATCACCGTTGAGGTTTTTTCTTTCGCTAGGGTTGGATTGGATTCGATGCGCGGATTGAATGTCGAGCCGTACGTGGAGTTCGCCAAGAAGGCGTTTGCGCGCGAGGCGACTTACCGGCTCGAGGTGCTGACCGAGGTCGGCTCGCTGATCTTGCGCGTGTACATCCTGCGCTCGCTCTGGACGGCGCTCTACGCGCAGAACGCGATGCCGCTGAATCTGCCGCTGCACAGCATGATCACGTACGCCACGATCGCACTGTTGATGTCACTGATTCTGGAAGTCGACGGCACGCGTCTGATTCGCGAGAAGCTCCGCGAGGGCACGATCGCCACCGACTTGATGAAGCCGATCAGCGTGCCGCTCTACTTCTTCGCCGACGGCGTCGGCCAGACGATCCTGCACGCGGTCCTGGTGATTCCGTCGCTGCTTTTCGCGCTGCTGCTGGTCCATATCGACGTGCCCGCTCCGGCCACGCTCGCTGTCTTTGCGCTTTCGTTCTTGCTGGGCTACGGCGTGAACTTCTTCATCAATTTCCTGATGAACTCGACCGCATTTTGGACGCTGGAAACGTTCGCAATCCAGTTGATCGTGCGCTGGGTCTCCGATCTGCTCTCGGGTCAGATCATCCCGTTGACGTTCTTCCCGGGCGTCTTCGGGCAAATCGTCTTCGCGCTGCCGTTCGCGGCCGTGTATTCGACGCCGCTCTTGATCTACGTGGGCGTGATTCCGCCCGCGCAATGGCCGCTCGCACTCGGCGTGCAAGTCGCCTGGCTCGTGCTCTTCAGCGTCGTCTCTGCGGCGGTGTGGAACGCGGCCGCCCGCCGCGTCGTCGTCCAGGGTGGGTAGTCTAGTCCAGGGCGGGGGCGTCCCAGAGGATGAGCTCGCCGTGGCCGCGTGCGCCCAGACGCGGAACGTCGAACAAGCGTACGGCATCGCCCTTTTGTAAGAGCTCGCCGTTGGCCTCGACCTTGCCGTCGGCCACGAAGAGAAAGCCGTAGCGGTGAGGGGCAAACTCGTACACGACGGTAGCGTCGTCCACGCGCGAGACCGCGAGCGTCGCATCCGCGGTTATCGCGATCGGCGCCTCCACGAGCGGGTCTCCGCTGACGACGCGCAGCCAGCGATTGTGACGCTCCGCGAGCGTAAAATCCATCTGGCCGTACACCGGCGCACCGCCGAGCGTTCCCGGCACGACCCACATTTGCACGAAATGCAGCGGGGCGTTCGGATCGGCGTTGTACTCGGAATGCCGCACGCCGTTTCCCGCGCTCATGAATTGCACGCCGCCCGGGCCGACGATGCCTTCATTCCCCATGCTGTCCTTGTGCGCGAGCTTTCCCTCGAGCACGTAGGTGACGATCTCCATGTCGCGGTGCGGATGTGTCGGAAAGCCTGCACCGCCGGCGACGGTGTCGTCGTTGAACACCCGCAGTGCGCCCCAATTCTGGTTGTCGGGATCGTAGTAGTCGGCAAAGCTGAATGAATGATACGTCTGCAGCCACCCGTGGTCGAAATACGCGCGCTCTTTCGAACGCTGGATCGTGAACGCCGGGGCGGTGAGGGTCTTCATAGTTCCAGCTTCAATCCGGTCGTTGCGCGAAAGGTTGCGCAGACGCCCTAGCAAGAGATGATATCCAAGGATACCCGCAACCCGTCCCGGCGGTCTCTAGCAGGCCGTCAAGATTGAGTTCGGCTTCTCTCGAAAGACTCACCGCCGAAAGACTCACCGCGCGCAAGCGTCCGCCCGCTCGACGCGGGGAGACGCCTGCGTCGCGGGTAAAGTCTGTCATCGATGCCCGGAGCCTATCTCCAGTACTGGCGAGTCAACTTCCTCACGATGCTGGAATACCGCGCGAACTTCATCATGTGGTTCGTGTTCACGATCGTCTATCACGGTGTCGCATTGGCGGCGCTGTACGTGACGATGCGGCAGTTCCCGTCGATGAACGGTTGGGATTTTCGCCAGATGTTCTTTCTCTACGCGCTGTGGATGACCGGTCACGAATTACACAACGCGCTGTTCTTCAACGTCGTCGCCGTCCCCGACTACGTGCGTGAGGGCCGGTTCGACCGATTCCTGGTACGCCCACTCGATACGCTCTTCCAAGTGCTAACCGTGCCCGCACAACTCTCGCCGGACGGCCTCGTTATTGCGATTGTCACGCTCGCCTTCGCGACCGCAACCGCGCACGTCCGCGTGGATTGGATCTTCGTGCTCTTTGTACCGCTGGTCGTCGTCGGCGGCTCGCTCATCGATTTGGGCATCTCGCTCGCGGTCGCGACGATCTCGTTCTGGTTCATCCGCGTCGACACGTTGCGCTGGGTCGTGATGTCGCTCGAACAGGACTTCACGCGCTATCCGATCAGCATCTACACACGCGGCGTGCAACTCGTACTCGCCTTCGTGCTGCCGTTCGCATTCATGAACTACTTCCCGGCGACGTACTTTTTGCAGAAAGCCGAGACCGGGCTGCACCTCAATCCGGCGGTGGGCCTGCTCACGCCCGCGATCGGAGTCGCGTGGGTCATGCTTGCCTACCTTTTCTGGCAAGCAGGGCTGCACCGATACCAGGGAACCGGATCGTGAAGCGCGCCCATTTCTTGCTCGCCGCCGGCGCGTTCGCCGCCTATCCGGCGGCCGCGAAGGCGTCCGCCTACGACCGCGTGGAGGCGATTGCGCGCGCCGTGCCCGGCATCGTGGGCGTGTACTGCCGCACGCTCGCCGCCGGCCCGCCGGTCCTGGCCTTCAATGAGAATGAGGTCTTTCCGGCCGCCTCGACGATCAAGATGCTGATCTTGGTGACTGCCTTCGTCGAGGAAGAACGCCATCCGGGGACGCTCCGGCACCGCATCACGACCCACAGCGCCGACGTGATCGGCGGGTCCGATTTCATGTCGGAACAGCCCGACGGGGCGAGGTTTACCGTGTACGAGCTGCTGGTGCCCATGATTACGGTCAGCGACAACACCGCGAGCAACTATCTCATCAGCTACTTCGGGATGCCGCGAATCAACGCGGTCGGCGCGCGGCTCGGGATGAGCCGCACCCGCCTGGCCCGGCACTTCCTGGATTTTGCGGCGATCGTGGAACACAACGACAACGTCACCACGCCGTCCGACATGGCGCGCCTGCTGTACGCCATTGCGCGCGGCTCGCGCGAAGAAATCCGGACGATCGTCTCACCCGAGCACTGCCGCGCGATGATCGACATCATGCTGCGACAGACCGACAACAATAAAATCCCGGTGGGTCTCCCTCCCGGCGTCCCGGTCGCGCATAAGACGGGAGCGCTCGACGGAAGCCGCAGCGACGTCGCGATCGTCGAACCGTTCGGGGACTCGCCGTACATCTTGACGGTCTACAGTAAATGGCTCGAAGACCTCGAGCCCGTTTATCCCGCCTTCCACGAGCTGGCGGCGCTGTCATACCGGTTGGTAGGCCGGACGGATCTTTAGACGAGGTTGCCGCGCGCGGTCCCTAGAAGGGGCTCGTCCGATGTTGCGCTGGGTCGCCTTTGCCCTCAGTGCCGTGCTGCTATCCGATTGTAGCGGCGGGGGTTCGAACGCGCTCCCGAAGACCGCCGGAACGCCGGCCAGGACGCTGGCCCAGGTGACAATCACGATGCACGTGCCGGGCGCCGCGAGCGCGCACACGGCGGGGTTGCGCCGAATCTTCACGGTTGCGCAGAACACCGCCGGCGCACAAGTCAACGTCTACACCGCCGGCAACGATACGGGCACGCCTCTGGCAACAACCGCCGCCAACATCGAAACCTCCGCCTCCGCCGGCTCGACCTGTGCTGCTTCCGACGCGTACGGAAATCGTACGTGCACGTTCAACATCGCGGCCCCGATCGGCGATGACGATTTCATCATCACGACCTGGGACCAACCACCGACCGGCAACGCGATCCCCGCCGGCGCGAATCAATTGGGTTGGGGTATCGATCCCGCGGTCGCGATCGCCGCGGGCACGACCTCATCCGTCAGCGCGACCCTCTCGGGCGTCCTTGCATCCGTGTCGCTCGATCTCACGCCGGCCGCGATTCATCAGATCATTCCGGCCACCGGAACGGTCGGCGTCTACGCGCTCGATGCCGACAACGACGTGATCGTGAGCAACGGGTTCGTCGATCCGAACGGCAATCCGATCACGCTGACCTTCGGCGTCGACAACAATCTGAACGGCGCGTTGTCATTCTCGCCGAGCAGTATCAGCGCGCCGAGCCCGACCGGCATGCAGTACGTGTACGCTCCAGGCAACGGCGTATTGAGCACGTCCGGAACCATCACGTGCAATATCTCCGTGAGCTCGTCGTACGCACCCGTCACGACGACCGGCGCGGCGCTGCAAGCGATCTACCCGTCATTCACATCGATTACCGACAGCAGTTTGAGCGTCAACAATCCGTATCACGGTGGGATCGTCTTCGATACCAACGGCGGCGTGTATTACACGACCCCGCTCAATTCCGGCGGCATCTCGTACTACAGCGGGAGCGGAAGCGTCAGCAATTACGCGGCGAGCGCCACCGCACCGATCCTCGGCAGCATCGTCAGCGCGGGCGGCACGTTCTACGCGATCGCCGGCAATCAGGAGCAGAGGTTCTCGGCTCCGCCCGCGAGCACCATCGGCTCCGGACCCAATTCGACCTTGGCACCGGTGCCGAACGGCGGGGCGATCGCGTATGCCGCGGGCAATTCCTCGATCTGGTACACGAGCGGCTCTTCGGTGGTGGACTACCCGCTGGCGTCCGGCTCGCCGAATGCGGTATTCCTCGGCGTGAACGCCGCGGCCGGCGTCGCCGTGGACGCCTCGTCGAACGTCTGGGTCGTCGATAACGTGAACGATCGTTTGATCGAGTATCCCGGCAATAACAACCCGTTACAAGCCGGCGGCGAGCCTTGGGACGTGCTCGCGAACGCCAACGGCGTCTACGTGACCGATCACGGACCGAACCCTGCGATCATTCAAGCGAATGCAAGCGGCATCGTGAATATCGTGCCGGTCCCCGACGGCGCGATACCCTGGTACATGATGCCCGATAATGCACAACCCGGTATCGTGTGGTTCGACTATTTGCTCTACGGCCAGATCGGCATCGGCCGCATGGATACGAACGTCTCCCCGGCCACGTTCGTGATGGCAACCGACGTCAACGGCCCGTTCGGATCGCAAGCCGGTGCGATCGGTGCAGCGTCAAACGGCCTCGTCTACATGGTATTCGACAACACTTCGACGCTGGTGCAGGTGCAGCGATGAGCGCGCGGCGCTTTGCTCCGCTTCTCGTACTGCTGCTCGCTGCGTGCGGCGGCGGCGGGGGCGGGAGCGTCACGCCGAGCGCGCCGGCAAGCCCATCGAATTCGAAGATGCAGATCGTTGCGATCTCACTGATCGTGCCGGCGAATAGCGGGACGGACATCGCGCGGCATCCAGCGTACATTTCGGCATCGGCCCTGGGTGCCGGCATCGTGGTCACGCAAGGCGCAACGACCGTGGACGCAACGCTCGATCTCTCGGCATCATCGAGCGCATGCTCCGGCAGCGGCAGCTCGCGAACCTGCACCACGACGGTGACCGTTCCGACCGGCAACGACGTCTTCACCGTTACCGTTTACAACGAAGCGCCGGCGAACAATGCGATCCCGAGCGGCGCGGCGATTCTCGGCGTTGGAACCGCGAACGTCGACGTCATCGCCGGTTCGACCACCAGCGTGCCGGTGTTCGTCGGCGGTGAGATCGCGAACTTCGGAGCGAGGCTGCCCTCCGGGTCGCTGCCCGCCGACGGTGAGCCGCAGAGCGTGGGTCTGGTAATCGCGCCCACCGATTTCGGCGACAATCCGATCACTGCCGGTCAAAACGATCCGTACGCGAATCCGATCACCGTCGCGATCAGCGAAAGCGGCGGCAGCGGTCATGCGAGCGTCTCGCTCGACGGCGGCAGCCCGAGCAGCAGCGTGCTGGTAACCAAATCGACCGATTCCGTAACGGTCGACTACGACGGCGGCGGCGCGCCCGGGTACTCCTTCACGATCACGCTCAGCGCAAGCGGCGTGAGTTCGCAGTCCTCGACGCTCGCTCCGCTCATCGCTGACGTGAACGGAAACACCGTAACCTCGGTTTCGCTCAACGGAACCGGAGTCGGACCGCTACAGCTCGGGTTCGGTGAAGCCGGCAGCACGCGAACCTACACGGCAAGTCTTGCCGGCTGTACAAACATCGCGACGATCGGCTCGATCAGCGGCAGCGGTGCATCGGCAACACTGCCGGTGAGCGGCGGCAGCATATCGAGCGCAAGCGGATGCACCCTAACGATCACCGATTCAGGCAACGTCGCGCTCGCGCTTCCCGTAACGAACACGCCGGTCGGCGCGAGTGTGAGCATCAACGGCACGACGATCACCGAATACACGGGCTACTCGCACCCTTTCAGCATCGCCAAGGGACCCGACGGCAACATCTGGTTTACCGACCAGCCGTCGAACGTCTACGCCATCAATCCGTCGAACGCATCGTTGGCATATACCTATCAGGTGAGCAGCGGCGACCTCTTCGATATCACGGCCGGCTCCGACGGCGCGCTCTGGGTTACCGATCAAGCTAACGGCGGCGTCGATCGCGTTACGACGACCGGGATCATCGCACGCTATCCGTTCACCGGAACGCCGCAGGGTATCGCGCCCGGACCGAACGGTCTGATGCTGGTCGCCGACAACACCAGCGGCGGCGTCTGGACGCTCGATACCGGCGGTCAGTTCACGATCTTGCCGTTCTCCCCGTCGGGAACGCCTTCGGAGGTAACATGGGTCCCCGGTGGCACGCTCGGCGACGCATGGTTCGCCGAAACCGGTTACGTCGGCGACTTCAGCCTCACGAACAACACGCTCACGACGCAGATCTCGGTGCCGGACGGCGATAATGCCAACTACATCGCGTACGGCACGGACGGCAACGTGTGGGTAACGGCGTCGGGCGGAACCGCGCCGCTCGTGCTCGTGATCGATCCGTCGACGGATGCGCTCACACAGATCGCACTGCCGGCAGGGTCCGTACCCGAGGGCATCGCCGCGGGCGTCGACGGCGCGATGTGGTTCCTTGATGCGGGCAAGAACGCGCTCGGCGAGATCTCGCTCACCACGCACGCTGTAACGGAGTTCCCGTTACCGACGAGCGGTGCGGGGCCGCAGGAAATAACGGTAGGACCCGATGGCAGCTTGTGGTTTACGGAGTACAACGTAGGAAAAATCGGGCACGCGATTCCGTGATTACTGCGATTCCACCGTCACCTTCTTCATCACGTCGCCGCGTTTGATCGCATCGAGCGTTTCGAAGCCCTCGGTCATCTGCCCGAACACGGTGTAATTGTTGTCGAGAAAGCGTGCGTCGGTAAGGCAAACATAGAATTGCGAGCCGGCCGAGTCGGGACTGGACGAGCGGGCCATCGCTACGGTGCCGCGCAGATGCGGACGCGTATTGAACTCGGCTTTCAAGCGGTAACCAGGACCGCCGGTACCGTCGCCGTCGGGGTCACCGCCTTGGATCACAAATCCGGGCTCGACTCGATGGAAAACCAGACCGTTGTAGAACCCGGCCTCGGCCAATTTCATAAAGGCGGCTGTGTGGTTCGGCGCGTCATCGGGAAAGAAGGTGAACACGATATCGCCCTTCTCCGTCGTGATACGTATGCGCGAGCTACGTGCGCGCTCGCAGTAAGTCTCTACTTCAGCGGGGGTAGGAGCAGCAATCGACATGCCGCTCACTTGCACTACACCCGTTTCGCGCCCTTCGCTTTTACGGTAAGAATTCTGCGAATGCCCGAGAGACCCAGCCTGCACGTCCGGATTCCGCCCGATGCGCGCCACGCACGGACCGTCCGCGACGCGCTAGCAACCTTCTCCTCGCTCCACGGAGTCACCAAAGCCGACATGGAGGCGACGATCTTTGCCGTCGGCGAAGCCCTGGCGAACGCCATCGAACATGGTGGAAGCTCGACCGACATCGACGTGACGATCGAGATCGACGCGCACCTCATTTCGGCCCGCATCGAGGACCATGGCCGCGGTTTTCCGGATGCGCCGGTTGGCCGCGCGCCGCTGCCCGAAGCACTTACCGAGCACGGCCGCGGAATCCCGATCATGCAGCGGTGCATGGACTCGTGCGACGTCGAGAGCATGCCCGGGCGCGGAACGACGGTCACCCTCAGCCGTTTCCGCCGCAGCGGCATCGAGCTGCATCAAGAGTATCGGATCGGCTCGTAAAACTCAGAGAACGCCGTGCGGTGCGCGAACGGTAACTACTCGGTCCGCGGCGCGAGATCCGAGCCGAGCAACAGCGTTGCGTTGGTTCCGGGCCGCAGTCCGGTTGAGAAGACGTCCGCGAGCGCCTGCGCCGCCGCCGAGCTGCCGACCACGATGCTGGTCGATTTCGGTGGTTGATCGATCGCGGTCCGGACGTTCCAGCCGCCGCCGCGCAGCGCGCCGACGATCGTCTTGTCGAAGTCGGTGTCGCCCGTAGCGTTCGCTACGACGATCTGACCTTGCGGCGGGTCGGTCTTGGTAAAGAGCAGCTTACCGATCAGCTTCGCCCACCGGTCGTCGGCGAAGACGACCGACGCATCGCCGACCCAGCCCGCCTTGCTGGGAAGCGTGAACGCACGAACGTTGTCTTCGGGGACGTCGCGATAGATCTCCAGGAGCGCGAGAAGCTGGTCCTGGCTCAACGTCGTCTTCACGTCTTTGCGCGCGAACGCCAAGATGCGCGGCAGCTTCGCCCAATTTTGCGGCTGGCTGAGCTGGTTCAGCATCAGCTTGAGCACTTGCTGCTGACGCTTCATGCGGCCGTAATCGGACGAAGCGTCGTGACGGAAGCGCAAATAGCCCGCAACCTGACTACCCGTGAGATACTGCTCACCCTGTTTCAAGTGAATGTGCAGATCGCCGTAGTTGTCGTCGTAGTTCATCGTCTCGTCAACGTCGACGTTCAGGCCGCCCATCGCATCGACGATCTGTGCCGCGCCGTCGGGCTGCAGCGCCACGATCGCGTCGATCGGGACACCGCCGAGCAGCGCGCTCACCGCCCGCGCGCTCGCGTGCGGACCGCCGAACGCATAGGCGGCGTTGATCTTGTCGTGACCGTGCCCGGGAATCGGAACCCATGTGTCGCGCGGAATCGAGACGAGCGTCGCTGTCCGCCGGTCAACGTCGAGATGAGCCAAGATGATCGTATCGGTCGTCCCTTCGTCATCTTGATAGCCGAGCAGGAGCACGTTCAATTTGCTCGCTCCGAATGCTTTATGCGAAGCGGTGACCGCAACTTCATGGCGCACGCGATCGCCGAAGAGAAAGAAACCGGCCACAACGGCGGCGATACCGGTTATTGCTACGAGCGCGACGCGCTTCCAGCGAATGCTTGTCGACATTATTGAAGAAACTCCTTACGAGACGGTTCGCAAGCGTCCAAGACGGACGCGAGTCTTACGCGAACGCGAACGGAGGAGCGCGGTTGCCGATGCGGCAGCGGACCGGCGCGAGACGAGCGAACGCCGTGCGCTCGCGCCGCCGCAGCGCGATCGGCGCCTGTCCGTGCAAGGCGCGGATCGCCAGCGCGTGGAGATGACGAACGGCGCGCAGCGTGGTGTGCGCGCAAGCGCACGCGGTGCGCGCCAGCGCGTAGGCAACCAGGATGCTCATCGCGGCGTGCACCGTCAAGCTGAACCAGATCGGGCCGCCGAGCCAGATCGTGCCCCCCATGGTATGTCCGGAGACGACGAGCTGCTCGGTCGTCTCCATCGCGAAGAGCACGCCCATCTGCGCGAGGAAGATGAAGGGAAGCAGACGTGCGACGTTGGCGCGCAGCGCCTCGCCCGACGCACGCAAAAGCGCGCGGCGCACGCGCAGCACGAGATAACATCCGACCAAAACCGCGCCAGCGAGTAAAGCCGGGAGCACGTCGAGATTCGAATGGTCGGTGAAGCTGCCCGGCCCGAACCAGCCCGCGTTCGAGACCGTCTCGACGATCGGATCGGCGATCGCGGCGGCGATCACCGCCACCGCTAGGCCGAACCACAGCCGAATCGCCGAGTGCTTCATGGGGTCCTTGTACCCCGTTAGATTTCGTTGTAACTGCCTTGCAACGCATCCTACGCTGCAACCGGCTCCGCACCGGTATCCGGGAGTCTTGAGAGCGCCAACTGCGCTCGCCGGCGGATCTCCAGCGCCGCGTTGACGTCCGCATGGGTCGAAAACCCGCAGC
>DATJTX010000025.1 GCA_035502855.1 Candidatus Baltobacteraceae bacterium | reverse complement strand
TTGTCGCCGGCGATGCCCACGTCGAGCAGTTTGCGGAACATTTCGATGCCGGTCACGACCGACTTGCGCGTCTCTTCCTGCAGGCCGACGATCTCGATTTCCTCACCGACTTTGACCTGGCCGCGCTCGACGCGTCCCGTGCCGACCGTGCCGCGCCCGGTGATCGTGAACACGTCTTCGATCGGCATCAAGAACGGCTTGTCGACTTCGCGCACCGGATCGGGGATGTATTCATCTACCGTATCCATCAGCTTGAAGATCGGATCCGCATCCGGATCGCCCTTCTTACCGCTCGAGTTGAGCGCCTTGAGCGCCGAGCCGCGGATAATCGGGGTCTCGTCGCCCGGGAACTCGTACTGCGTGAGCAGCTCGCGAATTTCCATCTCGACTAGCTCGAGCAGCTCTTCGTCGTCCACCAAGTCGACCTTGTTCAAGAAGACCACGATCTTCGGCACGCCGACTTGGCGCATGAGCAGAATGTGCTCGCGCGTTTGCGGCATCGGGCCGTCGGTCGCGGCGACGACGAGGATCGCGCCGTCCATCTGCGCCGCGCCGGTGATCATATTCTTGATGTAGTCGGCGTGTCCGGGGCAGTCGACGTGCGCGTAGTGACGCTTCTTGGTCTCGTACTCTTGGTGCGAGATCGCAATCGTAATGCCGCGTTCTTTTTCTTCAGGCGCGTTATCGATCTCATCGACGTTACGCGCGGCCGCAAGACCCTCGGTCGCGAGGCAATGCGTGATTGCCGCCGTCAACGTGGTCTTACCGTGGTCGACGTGACCGGTGGTACCGATGTTCACGTGCGGCTTGTTGCGCTCAAATTTCGCCTTAGCCATAATTATTTCGTCTTTCCTCGTTCTCTATTCCGTCGATGAGTTGTTTTTATTGGTCTTTCTTCCGGCCGGATTTGGCAATGATTTCCTCTTCGACCGACTTCGGAGCCTTCTCGTAATGAGAGAACTCCATCGTGTACGTCGCCCGGCCTTGCGTCATTGAACGCATGTCGGTCGCGTACCCGAACATTTCCGAGAGCGGAACGTGCGCGGTAATGATCTGCGCACCGCCCGGAGCTTCTTCCGTCGCCTGGATCATGCCGCGGCGGCGGTTGAGGTCGCCGTTGATCGCGCCCAAGTAGTCCTTGGGTGTGGTGACTTCGACTTTCATGATCGGCTCGAGCAAAATCGGGCCGGCCGCGCGATTGGCTTCCTTGAAGCCCATCGAAGCTGCGATCTTGAAAGCCATCTCCGACGAGTCCACGTCGTGGTACGAACCGTCGAACGCCGTTGCCTTGAAGTCGAGCACCGGGAAGCCGGCGAGCACACCGCTCTGCGAAGCCTCCTGGATGCCCTGCTGCACGGCCTTCGAGTATTCTTTCGGAACCGCGCCGCCCACGATCTTCCACTCGAATTGGAAGCCCGATCCGGGTTCGAGCGGCTCGACGCGCAGCCACACGTCGCCGTACTGACCCTTGCCACCCGACTGCCGGACGAATTTGCCTTCCTTCTCAACCGTCTTGGTGATGGCTTCTTTGTAGGCGACCTGCGGCTTACCGACGTTTGCTTCCACTTTGAACTCGCGGCGCAGACGATCGACGATGATCTCGAGATGGAGTTCGCCCATCCCGCCGATGATCGTCTGCTGCGTCTCTTCGTCGGTGCGCATGCGGAACGTCGGATCCTCTTGCGCGAGGCGCGCCAGACCCTTGCCGAGCTGATCCTGATCGGCTTTCGACTTCGGCTCGATCGCCTGGAAGATCACCGGTTCCGGGAAGGTGATCGATTCGAGGATGATCGGGTGCTTTTCGTCACAGAGCGTATCGCCGGTGCGCGTGTCGGAAAGGCCGACCGCGGCCGCGATGTCGCCCGCGCCGATCGCGTCGATGTCCTCGCGATGATTCGCATGCATCCGCAAAATGCGGCCGATGCGTTCCTTCTTGCCCGAACGCGAATTATAGACGTAGGAGCCTTTTTCGAGCGTGCCCGAATAGACGCGGAAATACGTCAGGTTGCCGTACGGATCGGTCGCGATCTTGAACGCGAGCGCCGCGAACGGCTCGTTGTCGTCCGGCTTGCGCGTCACATCGTTCCCGCTCTTCGGATCAACGCCGACGATCGGCTTCGCGTCGAGCGGCGAAGGCAAATAATCGACCACGGCGTCGAGCAGTGGCTGGACACCCTTGTTCTTGAACGCCGAGCCGCAGAGCATCGGCAGCACCGAACCCACGATCGTCGCCTTGCGCAGCGCGCTCTTCATCCGATCCACGGGCAGCTCTTTGCCCTCGAAGAACATCGCGAGCAGCTCGTCGTCTTGCTCGGCGATCGCTTCGACGAGCTCTTGACGCCACTTCTGCGCGGTCGCCTTCAACTCACCATCGGCATCGGTCAGCGGCTGGTCGGCCATCGTCGAGCCGAGGTCGTCGGTGTAGACGACCTTGTGCATCGTGAAAAGATCGACGATGCCCAGGAACTGATCTTCCGCCCCGATCGGCACTTGGATCGGGACAGCGCGCGCACCCAACCGTTCGCGAATCTTCGCGACCACGTTGAAGAAGTCGGCGCCCATCCGATCCATCTTGTTGACGAAGATGATCCGCGGCACTTTGTACTTGTTCGCCTGGCGCCAGACGGTCTCGGACTGCGGCTGAACCGCCGCCACCGAGTCGAAGAGCGCGACCAAGCCGTCGAGGACGCGCAGCGAGCGCTCGACCTCGACCGTGAAGTCCACGTGCCCAGGCGTATCAATGATGTTGATACGGTTCTCGCGCCAGGTGCAGGCGGTCGCGGCCGAGGTGATCGTGATGCCGCGCTCTTGCTCCTGGACCATCCAGTCCATCGTCGCTGCGCCGTCGTGCACCTCGCCGATCTTGTGCACCCGCCCGGTATAGAACAGGATGCGCTCGGTGCAGGTCGTCTTGCCGGCGTCGATGTGCGCCGCGATCCCGATGTTGCGAGTCCGCTCGAGCTGATACTCTCTGGTTGCCGCTTCTTTGAGCGGGGATTCTTTGGTTGCCACTGTCTTAAATGATCTGAAAAGTTACCAACGGTAGTGGGCGAAGGCTTTGTTGGCCTCGGCCATCTTGTGAGTGTCTTCGCGCTTCTTGATGGTTGCGCCGGTGTTGTTGGAGGCGTCGAGCAGTTCGCCCGCCAGCTTCTCCTCGAACGAACGGCCCCCGCGCGCGCGCGCAAAGCCGATCAGCCAACGCATGGCCATCGCCTGGCGGCGATCCGGACGGACTTCCATCGGCACCTGGTAGGTTGCGCCGCCGACGCGGCGAGGGCGCACCTCGACAAGCGGCATCGCGTTCGAGAGCGCCTGCTGGAAGATCTCGTACGGGTCGCGACCGGTCCGCTCGGCGATGAGATCGAGCGCACCGTAGGTCACCTGCTCGGCCGTCGACTTCTTCCCGCTGAGCATCACCTTATTGATGAAGCGCGCGAGAATCTTCGAGTTGAATCGCGGATCGGGCAGAATCTGCCGCTTGGGTGCGGGTCCTTTACGTGGCATTTGTTACTTCTTCTTCTCGCGCTTGGCGCCGTATTTGGAGCGGCCTTGCTTACGGTTGGCCGTACCTGCCGTATCGAGCGTACCCCGAATGATGTGGTAGCGCACGCCCGGCAAATCCTTGACACGGCCGCCGCGCACCAGCACGACCGAGTGTTCCTGGAGGTTGTGGCCGATGCCCGGAATGTACGCGGTAACCTCTTCACCGTTGGTCAGGCGCACGCGCGCTACCTTACGCAGCGCGGAGTTCGGCTTCTTGGGGGTCACGGTCTTGACTTGGGTGCACACCCCGCGACGCTGCGGATTGCCCTTGACCTCGAACTGGCGGGTGGGCAGATCGGGATGGCCCGGCTTGGGTCCGGTCAGAATGACGCGGAACGCGCGGGTCTTCACCTTCTTTTCCGTCTTCGCCCGGCCCGTGCGGACCAGCTGGTTTATGGTAGGCAACAACGTCTCCTAGCAACACACACAAAGTGGGCCGCACCTCCCGGTGGGCCTGAACTACGGCAGTATAGCAGGGAGGATGGGACCCGTCAAATGATCGGTAACGACTCGCTAATACCACCCGAGCAGGCGGGTTCGGCCGCCGATTTCCGTCAAAATCGCTTGGGCCAGCGCCGGCTCGGGGCAGTCGAGTTCCGCATAGAAAACGTACTCGAACGGCCGGCCCGGAAACGGCCGCGCCACCAGTGCTCGCAGATTCAGTTCGCGTTCGGCGAAGATCCCGAGCGCCGCATGCAGGCTGCCGGGCCGATGCGCGAGCCGAAACCCGAGGACCGCTCGCCCAAGACGCCGCCGCGGCTCGCCGCCTCGCGCCACCACGAAGAACCGGGTGTAATTCTCGACTTCGTCCTGGATCGCGTGGGCCAGAATCTGCCCGCCGTAGCGTGCGGCGCTGGCCGCCGGCCCGATCGCCGCCCGGGCGGGATCGCCGGCGCGCACGACGTCGCGAACCGCGCCTGCGGTGTCCGCGACCGGCGCGACCTCGACGTCGCGGAGCGAGGCAAGAAAGCGCCGGCATTGTTCGAGCGCGACCGGATGCGACTCGACCCGCCGGATCTGCTCGACCCGAGCCTGTGCGGTCCCGATCAGCGCCTGTACGACGCGGTGAACGGTTTCATCCACCACGTTCACCGCAGGGTAGGCATCGAGCAGATCGTAGGCGCGCGCGATCGGGCCGTGGATGCTGTTCTCGCACGGCAACAGCCCGTATGGAATCTCGCCGCCGTCAACCGCCTCGATGAGGGCATCGAAGGTGGGGTATCCGCGCGTGTCGACCGCACCGAAGAGTTCCGGGATCGCCTCCTCGCTGAAGGCGCCGGACTCACCCTGGTATCCGACGATCATCGATCACCTCTTCGAGATGCGCCAGCTCGGCGCGCACGGCACCGGCGTTGGCGGCGAAGATTTCATCCCACATCGGCTGCGAGGAACGTCCCAAGCGAAGAAGCTCCCGCGCGACCGGGCCGCAGAGCGCCTCGACGAGTTCGGGAGCCTGCACGGCTCGCTCGTTGACGCACTGCGCGAACGCGAACGCGACCAGTTGCGGGACGTGCGAGGTCAGCGCGACGATCCGGTCGTGCTGCGCGGCATCGACGGCGACCGGCTCCGCCCCAAGCTTCGCGACGAAGACACGCGCCGCAGCGGTGCGCCGTTCGTCAGCGGTCGGCACGTAGCACCAAGTTCGGCCGCGAAACAAATCGCTGCGCGCAGCGGCCGGACCGCGTTGTTCGCCGCCTGCCATGGGATGCGTCGGTACGAAGGCACCGACGCCGGCGCCCGCGCGCGCAACCGGTTCCTTGACGGAGGCAACGTCGATGACGAGCTGATCGTCGCGCAGCGGCCGCGAGCGCAGCGCCGCAACTTCGGCGAGCGTCGCGTTGAGGTGCGCAGCGATCACGATGACGTCGCACGTCGCGTAGATCGCGGAGGGCTGCTCGACGGCGGAGTCGATCGCGCCGCAACCGAGCGCTCCGCGCAGGCCTTCGGCGGTCGAATCGTACCCGAACACTTCCCATTCGCGCGAACGCGCCGCGAGGCCGACCGACGCGCCGATCAATCCGGTTCCGATGATGCCCAAGCGGGACATACGGCTACGGCGTACTCGTGCGAGCGAGATCCGGACGCAGCACCGCCGCACCGTCGAGATACACGTGTTCCATGGCCTCGAGCGAGCGCGACGTGTTGACGTGCATCAGCACGCGGATGCAGCGGTCGAGCGAACCGGGTACGGCGATCTCGGTGAAGTGCAGCATCGGCACGTGCACCCAGCCCATTTCGCGCGCGCCCAGCGCCGGAAAGACCGCGTGAAGGTCCGGAGTCAAACTGAAGAGGACCGACGCGATGTCGTCGAGCGTCACCGCGTTGCGCTCGATCATTTCGGTCAACAAGCGTTTGGTGGCCGCGACGATCGCGTCGGCGTCGTCACGCTCGACCGTGATCGCGCCGCGAATCCCGCGCACCCGCAGGCCGCCCGAATGAGCTTCGCTCATCGAGGCCTTGTAGGCGCTCCGGCTTCCGCCTGCGCGCCCCCCAGCGATGCCGGGGCTCCCGACCAGATACCGATCCCGGCGAGATCGTGCATGATCGTGCCAAAATCGTCGAACGTGAGCGCCTGGTCCTTATCGCTCTTGGCTTCGGGCGGATTCGGATGGACTTCGATCAGCAACCCATGCGCGCCGACGGCCTTGGCCGCACGGCAGAGCGGGCGCACCCAGCGGCGCACACCGACACCGTGACTGGGATCGACGAAGACCGGCAAATGCGAGCGCTCGCGCAGCACCGGCACGGCGGAGAGGTCGAGCGTGTTGCGCGTTGCCTGTTCGTAGGTTCGAATGCCGCGCTCGCACAGGATCACGTTGGGATTGCCTTCGGAAAGAATGTACTCGGCGGCGGCCAGCAGTTCGTCGACGGTGGCCGCGAGTCCGCGCTTGAGCAACACCGGGCGACCGCATCGTCCGACCGCCTTGAGCAAGTCGAAATTCTGCATGTTGCGCGCGCCGATTTGCAGGACGTCGATCTGCGCTGCCATGCGATCGACCTGATCGATCGTCATCACCTCGCTCACCGTCGGTAACGCGGTTGCGCGTCCAGCCTCGGCCAAGAGCGAAACGCCTTCCCAACCCAGGCCCTGAAACGCGTACGGGCTCGTGCGCGGTTTGAACGCGCCCCCGCGCAACATCACCGCACCGCGCGCGCTCACCGCATGCGCGGTCGAGAGAATCTGCTCGCGCGACTCGACCGAACACGGACCGGCCACGATGGTGAACTCGCCGTCGCCGACGCGCACGCCGCCGATCTGCAGCATCGTACCCGGCGGATTGGCGGCGCGCGACGCGCGCGGCGTCGGCGAGTCACCGATCGGCGCCGGTTGCGGCGCGATCTCGCGCACGAGTTCGACCAGCGCTTTGGGCGGATCGTCGTTGCGTCCGATCGGCTCGCCCACGTGCGCATCGTAACTACCGATGACCGTCAGCGTGTGGGTCGCTTTCTTCAACGCAGCCAGCGCGTCGGCGACGTTGGTGTCATCGAGATCGCCGTCGAAATCGACGTAGAACACGCGCTCGGTGCCGTGACCGAGGTACGGCTTCGACTCAAGCTTATCGCCGTTGATGTTCCGCTCGGCGAGAATCGCGAGCGCACCGGCCAGCGAGCCGGTTCGCTCTTCCACCGAAAAGATCAGCGAGGTCTTGCGCCGCGAACTCTTGCCGAGTCCGACCACCGGATTCGACGCTGCGGCGTGGCGTGGGCGTACGATCAAAAAGCGTGAATACGTGCGCGGATCGTCGCTGCAGTGAGTCGCCAGCTCGACCAAATCGTAGATCGACGCCGCGGCGGGAGAGGCGAGCGCGGCGATCGCAGGGTTGCCGCCGCGCGCGACTTCGCGCGCCGCGACTCCGGTATCTTCACACGGGATCGCGCGCGCGTGATCGAGCCCGGCCAAGAACGCGCCGCACTCGGCGAGCACGAGCGGATGCGCGAGCACTTCACGGACGTCGCGCAGCTGCGCGCCGCGCACACCGAGCAACCGGTGATCGGTGCGCCACTGGATCTCGGCGACCGGCGCGAGATCGAACTCGGCCAGCAAATCGTAGCCCTCGCGTACCGTCCCGACGATCGCGTTTTCGATCGGCATGACGCCGACCTCGGCCCGCGCGCCGGCGACTGCCGTTGCCATCTCGCGAAAAGTCGGAAGTCCGGCCGTCGGCATCTCGATGCCGTGCTCGCGCAAAAAGTGCCCGAGTACGAGCTGCGAGTAGGCTCCGTCGACGCCCTGATAGACCGCTGTCATTGCCTGGTTACCCCTGGTTCATAAAAGGAACGAGTCCCCACTTCGGCGGGGACTCGTTCATGCATCTTACGTGTGTTCTCCGGCGACGAGCCGGCTGGTTTTATGCGTGCGCGAATCCCCTTCGACCGGTCAGGCCGAAGTAGTAATACCAGTACGCAAAGCTAAAACCGTTCCGAGTCACGTTGCGGCTATGCAATCACATCCCGGCGGGGGCTGTCAACCCCGTTCGAGGACTTTGCGCAGCTCGGCGGCGATCTCCGTCGGGCTGTAGCCGCGATGGCGCAGTGAATCCACGAACCGCGACGTCGCCTGCGCCAGCGCATTCGAGCGCGCGCGGCGATCCGCCGCCGGCGTCTTGCTCGCGACGCGCGTACCGCGGCGGCCTTCGCTGACGAGCCATCCCGCATTTGCGAGATCGCCATACGCGCGCGCAACGGTATTGGGAGCCACACCGAGGTCGCCGGCGAGTTGCCGCACCGTCGGAAGCGGCGCATCGGGTACGAGCGCGCCGCGTTCGATTGCCGCCCGAATTTGCTCGAAGATCTGTTGATACGGCGGCGTCTCGATCTGCGGATCGACCGCGATCAGCGGCTCGTTCTCAAGCACGAGGAATCATCCGCTTCCATTCTCTCTTACGCCATCATTGCGGCAATGCTCGCCGGGATGCTCTTCTTCAGTCGCTGCATACCCAGCGCCATAGCGAAGTAGGAACCGGCACATACCAGTCGCACAGCGGTCGCGACGTAATCCGGCATAAAGATCAGTGAGGCGAGGATGAAGGTTCCGGTCGCCGCGATGAACAGCAGCGAGCCTACGCGCAACGTCCGCAGCGCAGCGTCGACGGCTTCGTCTGCCGACGGATCGTCGCTGCCGAGCAACGCAGGTGCCGAGGCTGCAACAAAGCACAATGCGATCGCAAGCGCGCTTGCACCGAGAGAAATCGCCATCGCGATCCACTCGCCCGACGCCCAGGCGAAATAGGCGCTGCAGCACCACCCAATGACCGGAAGGCTCAGATACCACAACGGGATGATCCGCCGGATGTCGCGGCGCCGTAGATTTGCGATGCGCGCTCCCGGGCGCACGCGTTCGACGCGCAGCAGTTGATAGGCTAGCCCACCGGAGAGCAGCGCCGAAAACAACGCGCCGAGCACAGGCAACGAGATCAAGACGAAGAATCCGCAAGCCGCGACGACGAGCCCGATCAAGGAAACGGCATAGCCGGCCTGCCGGTCGAAGCGCTCTTGCTGCTGCCGCCGCCGAATGGCCGCGTCGAGCCGTATCCGCACGTCAGCCGGCGCGCGGGTCACGGCCGCGTCCAGCCAGACTTTCTCGTTTCCGAACAGTGACGGCCGAGCACATGCGAAGGCACAAGACAACAGGGCAACGATGACCGCAAATGGTCGTTCGTAGGATGCCCCCAAAACCACCGCATCGTGCATTGTATCTACACGCTAATACAAACCCCAACTTTGTGTCAACCCCATAGAACAAACCTACCGGCGCGATCCGTCGAAGACGCTTCACGGACCCCGTCTTGAACGGGCGCGGCGAGTCGAGGAGCTCGGGATGACAACGTGGTCGGTGCGCTCAAGAAGGCCGCGTGAAGGATCGGCTTGGCGTCCTTGACGGGATGCGCGGCATCGCCGTGCTGCTGGTGCTGTGGTACCACATTTGGGAGCTCTCGTGGCTGCCCGCGCCGGCGCGCTGGCTGCAGTGGATCCCCGAAACCGGCTTCATCGGCGTGCATCTCTTCTTCTATTTGAGCGGATTCGTCATCACGTATCCGTTCGTGCGCGCGCAATTCGCCGGCGAACGCGCGCCGACGTGGGGGCATTTCGCCTGGCGCCGCTTCATCAAGATCGTCCCCTCATACGTGCTCTCGATCGCGATCGCTTACGCAATCGGTTATGCCGCGCTCTCGCGCTTCGGCGCCGCGCCGTGGCAAGAGATCCTGACCCACTTGCTCTTCATCCACACCTGGTGGCAGTCGACCTACGGATCGATCAACGGCGTGCTCTGGACGCTCGCCGTCGAGGTCGAGTTCTATCTCATCTTTCCGTTGATCTGGTTCTGCTTTTCGCGACTTCCTTTTGTGACCGCAATCGCGATGATCGCGCTCGCTGAACTCTGGCGCGTGCATGCGGCGCACTGCTGCTTCAACAACCAAATGCCGCTCCTGATCGAAAATCTGCCCGGATACCTCGACATCTTCGCGTGCGGCATGCTCTCGGCGTGGATCTTCGCGCGTTACGGTCATCGCTGGCGCCAATCTCGGCTCTCGCTCGCCATGCTCCTTCTTGCGGTCGCCGGCGCCTGGTTGTTCTGCGCGCTGCTCATCAATATGTACGATCATCGGAATGCGCCGCAATGGGAGGTCGCGCTCCAGATCTATACGCGCCCGCTCTACGGGCTGGCCTTTGCGGCGGTGGCAGTCGGTTCGCTGTGCGCGCCGAAATTTTGGCAGCTGCCGCTCGCCAACCCGCCGCTGCGCTTTCTCGCCATCATCTCGTATAATCTCTATCTCTATCACCAGATGCTCGCACGCGAGCTCGTCATCCACCACATACCGCCCTACTCGGGTGATCCGCACGCCAGCCTTTCCTGGCAGGTGCATTACACGATCCTGGCCTTCATCGTCACGATCGCGGAAGCAGCGCTCGTGACCTATCTGGTCGAACGGCCCCTCTTGCGCTTGCCGCAGCCGCGTCTCGTCCCGGCTGCCGGCGGGCACTCACCGTGACGTGGAGCAATCCGGGCAACGCGGTGATAGCCTCCTCGAAGTGGTCGTGGCGGTTGCGATCGTCGCCCTCGCAGCCGGCGCGCTCGGTGCTGTACTGATTGCGGTCGGCCACCGCTTCGGACCCGATCCGATTCAGAGCGCGCTCGAAGCAACCGTCATCCGCGAGATGCGCATCGCGGTCGACGTGATGAAGTATCAGGGCGCGAGCGTACCCGGCACGACGATTGCAACCACCATCCCAATGCCCAGCGGCTCGCCGCTCACCGCCCAACTTTCGGTTTCCAGCGCGAGAGCGGCCGACGGTTCCGTGACGATCGTGTTGACGGCGAGCAGTCAAAACGACAGCACAAAGACGGCAACGCTTAGTCAGACGATTCCGGCGCCGGCGCCGCTCCCCGGTTCGCTGTTGCCGTCGGCCCACAACGGGGCGGCGCCGCAATAATGCTGCTGCGGACGATCTTCTTGCTCGCGTTCCTCGCGGTGCTGAGCGAAACGATCGTACAAGGCGCGTCAGCACTCGCGCAGGCGGCGCTGCGACAACGCGCCCTCGATGCATCGCGGCTCGCTTTCGTCACCGCCGAGCATGCGGCGCAAGCCGCAATCGCGCAGGGCGTCACGCCTGCGCCGATCGCAACCTGTGCCTACGCGGGCGCGAACGGTTGCGAAATCAACGTGCAGACGACCTTCGCGACGCCGGCCGCGGCTCCGTCACCCAGTGCGTGCCCCGGCACCGCGTGCACCGTCGTGTTACAAAACAATAGCGCGGTCAGCGAGGGTCGCGCCGTCGTGCTGATCTCGAGTGTGGTGAGCGCCGCCTCTGGGGCACAACTCGCCGCGCGCTCCGGTTTGGTCGCGTTTCGAACGTTTGCCACGCCGCCATACGCGTCGATCGTCGGCGGCGCGGACGGCTCCTTCGATGCGTTGATCGATGGCGGTCCCGGCGACGACGCGGGCGCGCCGAATACGCTGATCACCGTTCAATATACGACGAACAGCGGATCGACAACGGCGGGAAACGTCTGGCAGCCGCTCGTCGAGAGTCCGCCATCCGCAGTACCCGGGTGGGATCACTGACCGAAACGGCGTACGGCCTGCGCGATATCGTCGGGAGCTTCGATCGGTAGATTGTGCCCGGCTGCGTGCAGTAACGCGAAGAGCGCGCCATCGATCGCGTCCGCGACATCGCGTTTTACGCGCGAGGGCGGTACGAGCGGATCGTTGGTGCCGCCAATCGCCAGAGTCGGCACCGTGATCGCGGATAAACGATCGCTGAAGTCGACCGCTCGTCCGTGGTCGTACCACCCCATCCAATGATCGTACGAGGCCATGAGCGCGTCGTCGACGATTCGTTCCATCATCGTATTCGCGACTTCGCGGTGCATCGCGGCCCGCTGGAAACGCTCGATCCGCTGCCGCGAGCCGTACGTTTCGAGCGTGAGCGCACGGTGACGCGCCGACGGAGGGGTCCCGTTCGCCGTGCCGGGCGCCACCAGGATCAGCCGCTCGAGGTTCGCTGGGCGCTCAGCGGCGAGATACTGTGCCAGTCGTCCGCCCATCGAGTGCCCGACCAGTGTCACCGGCGCGTCGATCGATGCGAGCGCCGTGCGCAGGTCGCTCGCGTAATTCTCGATCTCGTTGTGCGCACGCGGGCGATCGGATCGTCCGCAGCCCCGAAAGTCGAGGAGATCGACGGTGAAGAGCGCCGGATCGAGCCGGTCGACGACCTCGTACCACATGCGCCGCGAGGAGATCCAACCGTGCGCGAAGAGCACGCGGCGCGCTCCGCTGCCGCGGCGCTCGCAACACAGCCGCACCGATTCGTTTTCGAGAAAGAGCATGGAGTCGCTCATCGACGCTCGAAGCTTGCGCCCAATCGTGTCGCGCCGCCTGCCTATCTACGGTGCTTTGCTCTACGTGGTCCTCGCCTGGGCGATCAACATGATCGTCGCCAAACAGATCCTCGAGCAGATGAACCCGCTCGCCTTTGCCTTCTTGCGCTTCCTCGCAATGACGCCGCTCGCGTTCGTCCTGATGTGGGTGAGCGGCGGGCGGATCCATATCCGGCGGCGCGATATTCCCACGCTGTTGCTCTGCAGCGCGTGCGGCTTCGGCATCTATCAATACCTCTGGGTCTTTGGCCTCGCGAACACGACGCCGTTCGCAACCGCGCTGCTCGGCGCGACCTCGCCCATCTTCACGCTGGCGATCGTCGCCATGGCGCGCCACGAACACGTCCGCCCCGGCCGCTGGATCGGCTCGGTCATCGCGCTTCTCGGCGTCGCGATCTTCGAGGGCGCCTTTTCAGGGGTTGCAGCAGCACGCGTGGGCGACGGTTTGGTCCTTGCCTCCGCGGCCGTCTTTGCCGGATACAACGTGCTCGGCTCGCGGCTCATGACACGCTATGCGCCGCTCGAACTGCTGGCGATCACGATCTTCGTCGGTATGCTCATCATTCTACCGGCGGGACTGCCCGCGCTGGTGCATACCGACCTGCACGCGCTCGGCTGGGACGTATGGTGGCGTATCCTCTACGCCACGCTCGTCCCAATTCTGCTCACCTATCCGGTTTGGATCTGGGGCATCAACAAGTTAGGCGCCGGGAAGGGGTCCATCATGCTCTTTTTCTCGCCGGTGCTCACCGGCATCCTGAGCGTTCCGATCCTGCACGCCTCGTTTCCGTCGTACGAAGTGATCGGCGCGCTCGTCTGTCTGAGCGGAATGTTTTTCGCCCTCACGATCGGCCGTACTTCACCAAAAGGGGACTCGCATGAGCTCAATACAGCCTGACGGGTGGCCGGCACCGCGAGGATATAGCAACGGCATGATTGGAGCGGGCCGCGTGCTCGCCATCGCGGGGCAGATCGGCTGGACTGCGCGCGGTGAATTCGCCTCCGATGACTTCGTCGAGCAGGCAGCGCAGGCGCTGCGCAACGTCCTGGCGGTCGTGCGCGCCGCCGGCGGCGATGCGAGCAACGTCATACGTCTGACCTGGTACGTCACCGACAAAACCGAATACCTCGCCGCAGCATCCGAGCTTGGCAAGGTCTATCGCGAGCTGTTCGACCGGCATTACCCGGCGATGACGCTCGTCCAGGTCGCCACGCTGCTCGAGGATCGCGCGAAGGTGGAAATCGAGGCGACCGCCGTTTTGCAAGACCTACCCTAAGCGATCGCGGTATTCGAGCAGCATCGGTTCGGTAGCGCCACGGTCGAGAAACGCGATCGGCACGCCTTGCGCGGAATCGATCCCTTGACTCGGCTGATTTTGTGCGTGAACGTGCAGGTGCGCGCCGCGCGTATCGCCTGAATTTCCGCACCGGCCGATCTCATCGCCCGCGCGAACGGTCTCGCCGACCCGCACCCCGATCGAGCCTTTGCGCAAGTGCGCGAGGAGTACATAGCCGCGCGGCGTTTCGATCGAGACGTAGTTCCCAAACGGACGCGCGCGGTTGCGGCGGCGCTGGGCCGGCGGCGCATCGTCCTGACGGTTCTCGACGTGCGCGACCATGCCGTCGCAAGGTGCGAGAATCGGTTGATCCCACGAATCACCGCTCTCGCGTAGAAAGTCGTAAGCAAAGTACTGATCGCTCACCGACTGGTGATGATTGTGACGCGGATCCGGCCCACCGGCCGCGACCCACCAGCGGTCGCGGAACGGCGGCTGCAAGACGACCGGACGATCGGCGGCCCGCACCAACCAGCGTTGCGAAGCGCTTTGTGCGTTGAAACCTCGCCAAAGCAGCAGCGCGACGATCGCAGCCAGCGCGATCCAAAATCCCGGCAGGCCGATCGTCCGGTCCCAGAGCGCGGCAAAACCAAACGCCGCCGCAACCAGCACCAAGATCGTCAGGCTATTCGGAAGACGCACGTTCCCTCAATTTATAGCGCTGCACCTTCCCGGTGTGCGTTCGCGGCAACTCGTCGACGAATTCGATCTCACGCGGCGCTTTGAACGGGGCGATCAGGGCTTTGACGTGCTCGCGTAACTCATCCGCCTTACGTGCGTGGCGATGCTCGGCAGCCACGACGACGACGTAGGCCTTGACGATGTTCGTGCCGTGAACCGGATCGGGCTTGGACACCACCGCCGCCTCGCGCACGTGCGCATGCGCGAGTAAGGCCTGTTCGACCTCCGGCCCCGATATGTTATATCCGGCCGAAACGATCATGTCGTCGGTACGGGCGACGTAGTAGAAATATCCGTCTTCGTCGATGCGGTAGGCATCGCCCGGATAATTCCAACCGTTCTGAACGTACGCGCGCTGACGCTCGTCGTCGAGATACTTGCAGCCGGTCGGGCCTTTCACCGCCAGGCGGCCGACCTCGCCGATCGGCAACGGATGGCCCTCGTCGTCGTGAATCTGCGCGAGGTAGCCGGCGACCACGCGGCCGGTCGAACCCGAACGCACCTTCTCGCGCGGGCTCCCGATGAAGATGTGCAGCATTTCGGTGCTGCCGATTCCGTCGAGGATGGGCACCTTCGTGCGTTCGAGCCACTCGTCGAAGACGATCTTCGGCAGCGTCTCTCCGGCGGAGACGCACGTATGCAAGCTGGAGACGTCGAAGCGCTCGAGCATCGGGCACATCGTGCGATACGCGATCGGCGCGGTGAAGACCGTCGTTACGCCGAATTCACCGACCGCGTGCAGCAGCTGCTCCGGATTGGCCTGCTCGAGCAGCAGCGTCGCCGCCCCGGCATAAAGCGGAAAGAGCAGCAGGCCGCCGAGTCCATACGTAAACGCGAGCGGCGGGCTGCCGGTGAAGAGGTCGTCGGGACGTGCCCGCAGCACGTGTTTGCCGTACGTATCGCAGGTCGCGATCAGATCGCGATGAAAGTGCATCGCCGCCTTCGGCACGCCGGTCGTGCCCGAGGTGAACGCGATCAGCGCGGTCTCATCGGCTGCGGTCGGCACGGTTTCGAAATCCTCGTGCGCGCCGTCCATCAACGCCTCAACCGCATCGGGCGCGTCGCTGTTGAACCAGATCAGACGGATGCTCGGGTTGCGCTCGCAGGCGCTCTTCAATTCTTCGCCGAGGCGTGCATCGCACAGCGCGAGCCCGATGCGCGCTTTCTCGATGATGTACCGCAGCTCGCTCGACCGATAGAGCGGCATGGTCGCGACCGCGATCGCTCCCGCCTTGAGCACGGCGAGCCAGCAGGCCGCGAGCATCGGCGAGTTCGGTGCGCGCAGCAACACCCGCGCCCCCGGCACGACACCGAGATCGCGGACCAGGACATTTGCGATCTTGTTGACCGCACGGTGGAGGTCGCCGTACGACCAATCGATCGCGCCGGGCGCGACGATGCAGCGCCGCTCTCCGCGGCCGTCCTCGATATGCCGATCGAGAAGATAGCTTACGGCGTTCATGCGCTGCGGATAGTGTAGTCCGGCCAGATCGAAGCGCAGATCCGGCATCGCGTCGGGTGGGGGCAGATGATCTTCCGCAAAGCGGTCGACGTGAGCACCTTCCACGTTAACCCTCGAAGCTCGCGCGTGCGATGACGAGTTTTTGGACCTCGCTCGCGCCCTCGTAGATGCGCAGCGCTCGCACGTCGCGGTAGAGCCGTTCGACGATCTCACCGTGCGTGACGCCGCGCCCGCCGAACAGCTGCACGGCGCGATCGCAGATACGCCCCGCCGCTTCGGTGGCATAGAGTTTGGCCATTGCGGCCTCCCGCGTCACCCGCTCCGCGCCGCAATCCTTGGTCCACGCCGCACGGTAAACGAGCAGCGCCGACGCGTCGATGTCGACCGCCATATCGGCGATCGCCGCCTGCGTCAGTTGAAGCGCGGCCAGCGGCGCACCGAAGAGTTGGCGCGACTTGGCGTGCGCGCGCGTCTCGTCGTAGGCGCGCCGCGCGAACCCTAGCGCCGCCGCACCGACCGTCGTGCGAAAAACGTCAAGGGTCGCCATTGCGATCGCGAAGCCCTCGCCCTCTTCTCCGAGGCGATGATTGACGGGTATCGCGCACTCGTTGAACGCGAGCACGCCGAGCGGATGCGGCGAGATCGTTTCGATCCGTTCGCGCACCTCGAATCCCGGAATGCCTGCATCGAGGATGAAGGCCGAGATCCCCTTGGCGCCGCTCTCCGCCATGCCCGTTCGCGCGAAGACGACGAAGAAATCGGCGATCGTTGCATTGGATATCCACGTCTTCTCGCCGCTGATGATGTAACGATCGCCGTCGCGGCGCGCGTGCGTGGTCATCGCCGCGACGTCCGAGCCTGCCTCGCGTTCGGAGAGCGCGAAGGCAGCGATGGATTTCCCGGCGGCGACGGCGTCGAGGTACCGCGAACGCATCGCCGGCGAGCCGAACAACGAAATCGCCCCGCTGCCGAGCCCTTGCATCGCGAACGCGAAGTCGGCGAGTGCGGAACGGTACGCGAGGCGTTCACGCGCCAGGCAAAGCGCCCGTACGTCCAGGTCGATGCAGGCGCGCAACCAGCCGGCGTCGCCCAGCGCGCGCACCCACGTGCGCACGCTCGAATCGGGCGCCGCTTCGTCTTCGAAGACCGGATTCTCCTCGAGCCAGCTTTCGATCGCATCCGCGAACGCGCGATGCTCGTCGTCGAAGAAGGGCCATTCTAGCGCACGCCCGTTCATCGGCATCTTAGTTTCCTTCGAAGACCGGCGTGCGCCGTTGCGTGAACGCTTCATAGGCGCGCCGAAAATCTTCGGATTGCATCAAGGCGGCCTGAGCCCGTGCTTCCGCATCGATTGCCGCATCGAGCGGCATTTCCCACTCGTCGCGCAGCATGCGCTTCGTCATCGCATGCGCCAGCGTTGGTCCGTGCGCGAGCTCTCGCGCCGTCTGCGTTGCCCGCGCGAGCAGATCCTCCGGCGAGACCAGCTCGTTGTAGAATCCCCACGCGCGCGCTTCCTCGCCGTCGAGCGCGCGTCCGGAGTAGAGCAGCTCGGTCGCGCGACCGAGGCCGACGATACGCGGCAGCATCGCGCAGGCGCCCATGTCGCATCCGGCGAGTCCCACACGGACGAAGAGAAATGCCACCTGCGAGCGTGCGGTGCCGTATCGTAAGTCGCTGGCCATCGCGAGCGCCGCCCCGGCCCCGGCGCAGACGCCGTCGATCGCCGCGACGATCGGCTGCGGAGCCGCGCGCATCGCTTTGACCAGATCGCCGGTCATTTGCGTGAACTCCAGCAATTCGGCGAGCGGGCGCGCGGTGAGCGGTCCGATGATCTCGTGAACATCGCCTCCCGAGCAGAAGTTCTCGCCCGCTCCGGTCACGACCACGGCTTTGATCGACGGTTCGTCCGGGAGCGCTCGAAACCAGTCGCGCAATTGCGCGTAGAGTTCGAAGGTAAGTGGGTTCTTGCGCTCGGGACGGTCGAGCGTAACGACGGCAACACGATCGGCAATGGCGAAGCGAGCCTTGGTCATCGCCGCAAGGGTCGGCCCACCGAGCGCATAATTCCTGCCGTATGGCGGTTGGAAGCGAGTGATCGGCATTGCAATCGCGCTCGCCGCCGCCGCGCTGCATCTCGGCACGGCATGGCGCTACGGCTATTTTCGCGACGAACTCTATTTCATCGCGTGCGGTCGTCATCTCGCGTGGGGCTACGTCGATCAACCGCCGCTCGTCGCGGTGGTTGCATGGCTCGCGCAGCCGTTCCACGATAACCTGCTCGCGTTGCGCGTTTTGCCGTGCGTTGCCGCGGCGCTCACGGTCTACGTTGGAGTGCACATCACGCGCGAGCTCGGCGGCGGCCGCTTCGCGCAGTGGCTCGCGGGCATTGCTCTCGCACTCACGCCGGCGTATCTGCTGCTCGGCAACGTTCTGACGACGACTTCGTTCGAGCCGCTCTCGTGGACGCTCGTCATTTGGTGCTGCATCGCGCTTGTCATCCCGCGCAGTCGAGGGACCGCTCCGAAGACGTGGCTCGCGCTCGCAGGCGCGGCGACCTTCGGACTCTACGGCAAGTACTCGATGGCGCTGCTGCTCGCGGCGTTGCTGATCGGTTTGCTCGCGACGCGTGAGCGGCGGGCGCTCGCGACAGCCTGGTTTGCGATCTGTGCGGCGATCATCGTCGCGTTGATGCTGCCGAATCTCTGGTGGCAAGCGGCGCACGGCTGGCCGTTCCTCGCCGTGCTGCAAGGCGATGCTGCGCATCGGCACGCTTTCAACAACGGCTGGCTCTTGGAATCGCAGAACATCGCCGCAAATGCGCTCAGCTTCGCGACCGAACAACTCGTCTATACCAATCCACTGGCCGCGCCGGTTTGGCTGTGCGGCTTGATCGCGCCGTTCGTCTGGCCGCGCCTGCGGGCGCTACGCTTCCTGCCGGTGGCATACGTCGCGCTGTTCATCGCGGCCGTGCTGCTGGAAGCCAAGGGTTACTACGTCATCGGGATCTACGGCGCGCTGCTCGCGACCGGCGCGGTGGTGGTGGAACGCGCCGCCGCATGGCTGCGGATCGCATTGCTCGCCGCGCTCGCGGCAACGGGCATTGCGACGATGCCGCTCTCGATTCCCGTATTGCCGGTCGACGGATTCATCGCGTATTCGCATGCGCTCGGGCTCACCGGAACACCGCCGCGGCTCATCCAACCGGTCTACGCCGAAGAGTTCGGTTGGGATCGTCTTGCGCGCGACGTCGCGTCGGTGTACGACGCGCTTCCGCCGGCAACGCGCGCCGCAACCGCGATTTACGCCGACACCTACGCGGACGCCGGCGCGATCGATCTCTTCGGCCCGGCATACGGATTGCCACCCGTCATCGGCAGCCAGAACACCTACTGGCTCTGGGGCACACACGGGTACAGCGGCAACCCGATGATCGCGATCGGCGCCACCCGGTTCGAACTGTTGAAGCAGTTCTACACATCGTGCCGGCTCGTCCGCACCTCGAACGAACCGCTCAAGTGGGTGGTTGAGGGACCCTCGCCGATCTATCTCTGCACCGGACCGACGATGCTGCTCGACCGAATCTGGCCGCACCTGCGCTGGTACGGCGCATGACGAACGCGCTCACCATGAGCGTGTTACGCCTCTTCCCCTCCGGGAACGATCAGCGAGACGCCGTTCTTTTCACCGCAGATCAGCTCGAGCGCCGCTTGCGCAACATCGCCGACGGTCGCGATGCGGCCCTCGGGATTCATCTGAGCAAGCGTGGAGCGCGCCGAATCCTCGCTGGCGCCGGTGTGCGTGACGATCTTTTCGATCGCCAACCGCATCATATCGGTTTCGGTGTACCCGGGGCAGATCGCGTTAGCCGTGACGCCCGTACCGCCGAATTCGGCCGCGATCGCGCGCGTGAAACCGACCACGCCGTGTTTGCTGGCGCAGTACGCGGAAATATAGGGCGCGCCGTGCAAACCGGCGATGCTTGCGATGTTGAGAATGCGGCCCCACTTCGCGATCAGCATATCCTGGGAAGCTTCGCGACTGCACAGGAAGGTGCCGGTGAGGTTGGTTCCCACGACGCGCTCGAAAAGTGCAAGCGACGTACGAATCAGCGGCGCGGAGTCGGCGATGCCGGAGTTGTTGACCAGAATCTCGACCGGCCCGTTAGCCTTGCGGCAGATCGCGAACGCACGCCGTACCTGCTCTTCATCGCGAACGTCGGCTTGCGCCGTCGTAAAATCGGCATCGACCGCCGCGGGCTGACGGCTCACCACGCTCACCCGCGCGCCGTGGCGCGCCAGCGCGCGCGCGATGCCCTCGCCGATTCCGCGCGCACCGCCGGTCACCAGCGCGTGTTTGCCGGTGAGAATGGCTGTGTAATCAGACGACATGCGTGGCTCCTTGCTGGCGCGCGAGCAGGCGTTCGAGCTGGGCTTTCCCCGGGAGATATTGGACCGGCCAAAGATCGCCTTCGTAACCGAGTTGCGCCGCGGCGTGCAGGGTCCAGGCCGGATCGGCGAGGTGCGGCCGTCCGAGCGCAACCAGATCGGCACGGCCGGCGGCCACGATCGCGTTGACCTGATCCGCGTCGGTCACGTTGCCGACCGCCATGGTCGCGATGCCGGCTTCATTGCGAATGCGATCGGCGTAGGGGGTCTGGAAGAGCCGGCCGTAGACCGGAGCTGCGCGCGGGTCGGTCTGCCCGGTCGACACGTCGATCAGATCCGCACCGGCCGCGGCAAAGGCGCGCGCGATCTGGACCGCGTCGTCGCCGGTGATCCCGCCATCCATCCAGTCGGTCGCGGAAATGCGCACCGACATCGGGCGCTGCGCCGGCCAGATCGCACGCATCGCTGCAAAGACCTCGAGCGGATAGCGCAGCCGGTTCGGGAGCGAACCGCCGTATTCGTCGCTCCGGCGGTTGCGCAGCGGCGTGATGAAACTCGAGAGCAGATAGCCATGCGCGCAGTGCAGTTCGAGCAAATCGAAGCCGGCTTCGATTCCCATTCGTGTCGCGGCCTCGAATTGACGCCGGATCGTATCCATCTGCGCGCGATCGAGCTCGGCGGGCGTCTGATGACGTGACGAATAGGGCAGCGCGGAAGGGCCGACCACCGCCCAGTTCTCCGCCTCGAGCGGCTCGTCCATGCCTTCCCACATCAGTTTGGTCGAGCCCTTCGGCCCGCTGTGCCCGAGCTGCAGCGCGATCTTGGCGCCGCTGAACTCGTGCACGAAGCCGACGATCCGCCGCCACGCTGCGAGGTGTTCCGGCAGGTACATCCCGCAGCAGCCGGGCGAGATGCGGCCCTCGCGCGAGACGCAGGCCATCTCGGTGAACACCAAACCGGCGCCGCCCAGCGCGCGCGCACCGAGATGCACGAGGTGAAAGTCGTTGGGAAGACCGTCGACCGCGCTGTACATATCCATGGGCGATACGACAACGCGGTTGCGCAACGTCATTTCGCGCAAACGGAACGGATTGAACATCGGCGGGGCCGGAGTCCCCGCTCCGAGCCAAGACTCGATCCGCTCGACATACCCTGTATCGCGCAGCCGGAGGTTTTCGTGACCGATCCGCTGACTGCGCGTAAGCAAGCTGTAAGCGAATTGCGGCACCGGCAACGACGCGTAACGCGCGACGTTCTCGAACCATTCGGTCGAGTTTCGTGCCGCGTTCTGCAGCTTGAGGACCTCGATCTTCCGCTCCGCTTCGTAGCGCTCGAGCGCCGCGCCCAGTCCGAGCGGCGAGGCCAGCGCGTCGGCCCATCCGATGGCGTCCTCAAGCGCAAGCTTGGTTCCCGAACCGACCGAGAAATGCGCCGTATGCGCGGCGTCACCGAGCAGCACCACGTTTTCGTGCACCCAACGGCGGTTGCTGACCCGCACGAAATTGATCCAATCGCGTCCCCGCAGGTGCGCGCTGTTCGCCATCAGCCGATGGCCGCGCAAGTATTTGGCGAAGAGCTGCTCGCAGAATGCAAGCGTTTGCGCCGTGTCGGCGCGATCGAGTTCGTGCGCGAGCCACGTCTCTTCACGGGTTTCGACGATAAACGTGCTGGTTCGCTCGTCAAAGCGATAGGCATGGACGGTAAACCAGCCGTGCTGCGTGCGCTCGAAGAGAAACGTGAACGCATCGAGCGGGAGCGTCGTCCCCAACCACACGTAGCGGCAGCGGCGGCGATCGAGATCGGGCTCGAACGCCTCCGAAAATGCCGCTCGAACGCGGCTATTGACGCCATCGCTCCCCACGACGAGATCGTACGACGCACGCAGCGCCGCGACGTCGTCGACGTCGGTTCGAAATCGCACGTCCACGCCCAATTCGACGGCGCGATCGGCCAGGATTTGCAGCAGCCGCTTGCGCGCGATGCCCGAAAACCCGTGTCCGCCCGAGGTGACGGCTTCACCCTCGCGATGGATCTCGATATCGTCCCAATGATAGAATGCCTGCGTGATCGACGCGTAGGTCGACGCGTCGGCGGCCTGCAAATTCTCCAGCGTCGCGTCCGAAAACACGACACCCCATCCGAAGGTGTCATTGCGCGCGTTACGCTCGAGTACGGTCAACGGCCAGTCGGGGAATCGCTGCTTTGCGAGGATCGCCGCGTACAAACCGGCTGGGCCGCCCCCGACGAAGACGATTCTCATCGTACGGATTCCAGGAATGCACTCGCGGCCGTCATAAAGCTGTGTGATAGATGCAGCGACGGTTTCGCTTCCTGCTTGCGGCCATTCCCTTCGGCGCGCTTTCCGTCGCGGTGCCGTTCGTCAATCGCGTCGAGCCGCGGATCCTCGGCTTGCCGTTTCTCCTCGCCTGGATCGCGTTCTGGGTGATCGTGACTCCGATCTTCATGTGGTGGGTCGGACGCATCGAGGGTCACTGGTGAACGCAACGATCGCGCTCGGCATCATCGCCGTCATCGTCATCGGCACGGTCATCTTTGCGCTGGTGAGCGTGCGTTGGATCTCGATGTCGCCGCAAGATTATATCGTCGGCGGGCGCGGCTTCGGAACGGTTTTTCTGTGGGTCTTGCTGGCCGGAGAGATCTACACCAGCTTCACCTTCCTGGGCGCCGCAGGTTGGACGTACACGTTCGGTGCGCCCGCGTTTTACATCATGGCGTACGGCACGTGCGGCTACATCTTCTATTATTTCCTCTTCCCGTGGATCTGGCGCCTGGGAAAGGAACACAATCTCCTGACCCTTCCCGACTTGATCCAGACGCGCTACAACAGCCGCTTGCTCACGACGCTGGTTTCGATCATCGCGGTCGTCGCGCTGATCCCGTACGTGACCCTCCAGCTCTCCGCACTGCAGATCTTTTTGACCGTCGCCGGCCACGGCGCGATCGACCCGGTCGTGGGCGCCGTCGCCGCCTTCGTGCTCATCATCGCCTTCGTCTTCGTCACCGGCTTGCGCGGCACGGCCTGGGCCAGCATTCTCAAGGACACGTTGGTCATCGGCGCGTTGATCTTCGTCGGCATCGCGATTCCGCTCCAGTTTTTCGGATCGCCCGCGGCATTGTTCGATCAGGTCCTGCGCGCGCATCCGGAACGCCTGGTCCTCGGCGCTCTGAGCGCACCGAAGGGTTCGCTTTGGTACGTCTCGACCGTGCTGTTGACTGGGCTCGGATTCTTTTCCGGGCCGCAATCGATCGCTGCCATTTTCTCCGCCAAGGACGAAAACGTGCTGCGCCGCAACGCGATGTTCTTGCCGATCTATCAGCTGGTGATGCTGTTGATCTTCTTCGCCGGATTCTCGGCGCTGCTGATCGTGCCGGGTCTGAAAGGACCGGCCGCCGATCAGTCGTTCCTCGCGGTCATCACGCGCTACTACCCGCCGTGGGTGCTCGGCTTCGTTGCAGGCGCCGGAGCGCTGTGCGCGCTCGTGCCCTCGACCGCGCTGCTGCTCAGCACCGCGAGCGTCGTGTCGAAAAACATCGGCAGCGATCTCTTCGGCATCGGTCGCGAGGACGAGGGACGCCTGCGCCTCACGCGCCTGATGGTGGTGGTGATGGGACTTCTCGCGCTCGGCCTGTGGCTCGCCTACCGCACGACGCTGGTCGATCTGCTGCTGCTCACCTACAACGGCATCTCGCAGTTCATGCCGGCTTACGCGTTCGGGTGTTACTGGAAACGGACGACGACCGCCGGCGTTACCGCCGGGATCGTCGTGGGAATCGTCCTCGCCTGCACGCTCGCGGCCCAGGGCATCGCGCCGTTCGGGATCAACGCCGGCTTCGTCGGCCTCGTCGCCAACGTGATCGTGCTGGTCGGCGTCTCGCTGTTGCTACCCGCTCGGACGCCGGCGCCCGAACCGGCGCCGCTCTAGCACAGCGACCGGTCGACCGGGAGTCCACCGGCAAGCAGTCCCTCCCCTAAGGAAACGCCAAGGAAACGCCGCGCTCAGTAGCGCTGCGCGGACGGGCGCGATTGAAAGCAGTCGCGGCAATAGACGGGCTTGTCTCCGCGCGGATTGAAGGGCACCTCGGCCACACCGCCGCAGTTGCTGCAGGTGGCTTGGAACATCTCGCGCGGCCGCGGCGCGCGATCGGCTCCCCCTCCTCCGCCCGCATTTTGCGAGCGCATCGCCTTGCGCGCCGACCGGCAGTCGGGACACCGGTTCGGCTTGTTCTGAAAGCCCTTCTGCTCGTAAAAGCGCTGCTCCCCGGCGCTGAAGACGAACTGGCCACCGCAATCCACGCAATTCAACATTTCATCGACGTACACGAACGAGTAACTCCTTGAAGCCTCATGTTCCGAGAACGGAATCGAAGATCTCTTCGAAAAAGTACAGCGGCCCGATCAACAGGTAGACCAAATTCTCCAAGAACTTCGGCTTGGTTCCCTCAAACCGGTGGCCGACGAGCTGGAGAATCCAGCCGAGAACGAGCGCTGCGACGTCAACCTGCCACGGCAACCGGACCGCGATCAAGTACAAGATCGCGAAGAGCACCGTGGAGATCAGCGCACCCCGAGGATCGATTGAAGCGTAGTACACGAGAGTCGCCACGCCGGCCAGAATCGCGAGATCGATCGGCCCGAGAGCGACCAGATGTAGAACGCCCATCGTACCGAGCAAGATCAACGGAATGCCGACCGCGTGGCAAGCGCGGTTCCGGCGATCCGTGTGATACGAGGCATACTCGCTAAAGAGTTCCGCCTTGGTCATTGACGTAGATTCCCCATTGGCGCGTGCCGGGTTCTCCGACCCCTGCAACCGAAGTCCCTGCCGAACGGGGCTCCGCGAGACGACCGCAGAAGCGTGCGGCATGCCAGCGACGATTACCGTACCCGAACGCCTCGCCGACGACGTCGTCTTGATCCGGCGCGATCTGCACATGCATCCGGAACTGGGCTTTCACGAGCACCGCACCGCCGGCATCATTGCCGACCGATTGCGCGCATTCGGGTACGAAGTGCACGAAGGGATCGGCGTCACCGGTGTCGTTGGCGTGCTCAAAGGCACGCGAGCGGGACGCACGATCATGCTGCGCGCCGATATGGACGCGCTCCCCATTCTCGAGGAGCGCGGGCACGCGTATCGTTCGCAGGCCGACGGCACGATGCACGCGTGCGGTCATGACGGACACGTCGCGATTCTGCTTGGCGCCGCGGCGCTGCTCGCCGACCGGCGCGACGAAATCGCCGGCACGATTGCGCTCGTCTTTCAGCCGGCCGAAGAGGGCCTCGGCGGAGCCAAAAAAATGCTCGACGACGGACTGATCGAGCGCTTTGGAATCGAGCGAGCGTACGGACTCCATCTCTCGAGCAAGTATTCGAGCGGCGTACTCGGCTTTCGCGAGGGTCCGATGTATGCATCGAGCGACTCGATCGAGATCGAGGTGCTTGGAGTCGGCGGACACGGATCGGCACCACAGGATACGGTCGATCCGATCTTTACGGCGGCAAGCTTTGTGACCAGTGTCCAGCAGGTCGTGTCTCGGCAGATCGACCCGCTCGAGCCCGCGGTCGTCACGATCGGCGCGATCCACGCCGGAACCACGCACAACGTCATTCCGCGCACGTGCACCATGCTCGGAACGGTTCGCGCGTTCTCCGACGAAGTGCGAGCGGCCATGCCCGAACGCATCGAACGCGTCTTACGCGCTTGCTGCGATGCATCCCGCGCAAACTATTCGTACGACTACATCTGGCGTTATCCGGTTACGGCAAACGATCCCACGCAGACTCAGTACGCCCGTGCACTGGCGGTAAGCACGCTCGGCGAGCGGTCGGTAGTCGATGCGACGGCTTTGATGGGCGCGGAGGATTTTTCGTTTTTCGCCCAGCGCGTGCCGGCGTGTTTTTACACGCTCGGCTGCAGCGGCGGCGTCGAGACCAGCCATCCGCATCACTCCAGCCTCTTCGACATCGACGAGGGCGCGTTGCCGAACGGCGTTGCGATGATGACCGCGCTCGCCCTGGACGCGCCGCGCAACGCGCCGTAAGCTGCGTGAGCGCGGTCATTCCGGAGGTCCTCGAGCATCCCTCGCCCGACCAAGTACTGGAGATCATCACGCGCGCGGTCTTTCAGGCGGGCGTGAGTTGGGCACAGATCGCGAAAGCATGGGATGCGTACCGCGCAGCATTCGCGCAGTTCGATTTGCAGCGCGTCGCCGCGTTCGACGCACTCGATGTCGAGCGCGTCTTGGCGTATCCCGGTATTCTCCGCGTGCCGCGTAAGGTCGCCGCCACGATCGCCAACGCGCAAGCGTTGATCGCGATCGAACGCGAGTTCGGAAGCTTTCACGCGTACGTCGCTTCGTTTTCGTCCTATCCGGCGCTCGCTCGAGACATGAAGCGCCGTTTCGCGTTCCTGGGCGACATGAACGTATGGTACGTGCTCTTTCGCTGCGGCGAGCCCGTGCCGCGTTTCGAGACCTGGGTGAAAACGATTCCGGGCGAGCATCCGCGCATGCGCGAAATGGTCGCACGCGCGCGCAAAGACGGTACAGCGCGCGAGCGCTAGGGCGGCCCCGGCCGCGGGCTCTCGCCCGGATTCGGCTGCCGCGGCTGCGGACGCACGAGGTAGAGTCCGTAGGCCGCGTTGTAATTCAATTGCGGCGCCATCACGCCGTCCCAACCTTTAGGAACGATCTGTTCCGGCGTTGCCGCCGCGACTCGCCCGCAGAAGAGCAGCGAGGCAATGATCGCCGGATCGCCGGGATCGAGCGCGTACCAGGTGCCGTTCTTGGCGGTGTGCGGCGTGATCGTCCAGAGCGACGGCTTGGTCCCGTTCGTGAAGTACGCGCGCAGCTCGCCCACGGCTTCGGTTGCCGTATTCTTCAGATCGGCCGTGCACTCAGGCGCGGTGCGAATCTCCCACGGGTTCTTCGGCGGCGTGGTGGGCAGTTGGTAGACGCGGAAGCTCTCCTGACCCGCTTGCTGCGCGCGACCCACGATGTAGAGCCCGACGGCAGGCATGTACGTGATCTCCGGAGCACCGAAGATGCCGTGACTCGGGGCGTAGAGGTGACGCGCCGTCACCTCGTCGGGCTGCGCGATGTGCAGCGTGATGCACCCAAAGAACACGCGGAACATGCCGCCGCCGCGCGGCCCGCGCGTCGTTGTCTGGGCTGCCGCCCGCGCATTCGCGTTCTGCAGTTCGGCCGACGCGAGCTCGACGGCGGCGCCGTTCTGGTTCTCGAAATGCGGCACGATCGTAAGTGCATAGGCCGCGCCAAGACCGTGATAGGTAACGGTCACGTCGGGTATCTGCGGCGCCGGCATCGTCGCCGGATAGCCGGCGGAGGTCTTCGCCGCTTCTATCTGCGCGATGTAGGCTTTCAACCCGGCCGAGATCGTCAACGCGATCGCGTGCGCATCGGCCGGACACCGTTCACCGTTGTCGGAAACGGCCAGCGGATCGGCGGGTGCGGTGCTGGGCAACGGCGCCGCGCCGCGGAAACCGCCGCCGCCATAGCGGCCGCCTCCGCGCGGTTGCGGGATCATCTGCGCGATGTGGGTATTGCCCAGCGCACCCGGTCCGAACTTGAGCGAATACGTCACGGAATAGCTGCGCGGCGTGAGCGGGCGCGCGATCGTCGGAACGATCAAGCCGTTTTGCGTGGAATACGGAACCATGTTTTGGATGCTCGAGAAGATGCCGGCATCCGTGTTGAAGATGTTCGAGACCGCGGCAGTGAGCGAGCCCTTGGCAAAAAGCACGTTCACCGCGCCGTCGAACTGGATGTACGCCGGCAGGTTGTTCCCGTTATTGCGGCCGGTGTACTCGGCGTCGGCATACCACTCGAGGGCAGAGCGCTTCGCCTTGTAGTCGAAAATGAGGCCCGCGCGCTGCAGCGGTGTGTTCGGATATTGCTGCCCTGAAACGATGTACGAGTACGGGTTGACGATCAGCGGCGAGCTCGAGATCACCTGCCGTACCGTCGTGTCCCAAAAAGGCTCCACGACGAGATTCCCGATCGTTGCAAATCCGGTGATCGAACCGCCCTGATACAGGCCTTCGGTACCGGCGATCGGCGTATTGAAATAGAGATTGGCCGGCGAGAACGGCGTGGCGGCGCCGCAGCCGGCGTTGCTCTGGAAGACCGATTGCACGGCCGCGATATACGACGGCGTCAGCGTGCCGTTCGCAAGGAGCACCGACCCGTTGACGGGCGTTCCGAGCAGGACGTCGTTCTGCACCTGACGGTAGAGCTGCACGATCGCGGAGCCGCCGGTGAACTGGTGCAGCCACGAGATGCGCGCCGACGTCGACGAACTCGGCTCGGGCCCGGCGCCGGGCGCGCTGCCGTATGCGAAACTGTCATCGCCGTCGCAGGTGAAGCGCAAGGCATCGGGATCGGTGAGAACCGTCGAACGCGAAGGTGCGGCCGCCGAACCGCTGATCGCGTAGGTTGCCTGATACGTGTCGAGACGATCGGGATGCCAGCTCACGCCGAGGCTCGCCAGCGTGCCGGCATAACCACCCGTCGACGAGCTGACCCCGATCGATTCGTTGAGCGTCAGGTGCGAGTTCGAATGTATCGAGTCGCTGAGCTGCGCGGCCATGTACTGGTTATGCTGGTTGTTGGTGTAGTACGGTATTGCGACGTTATTGAGCGGAAACTCTCGTTGTGAACTCCAGCTGCCGTAAGCGGTGACGGAGAGGGTGTGGCGCTGCGCTGCCGGCAGCAGCGCGCTCAGCGTAAAGCCGTGCGTCGAATTCAGTCCCGACGAACCGATCGGCGCGGGCACGCCGTTCACGTAGCGGTTGAGTTCGTTGCTGAGCGAGGTAGAACCGATCGAGTAGAGCGAGGCCTGGATCGACGTGCCGCCCAGCAGCAGATCGTCGGTTATCGACGAGAGGCCGACGCTGTTCGCCGAGTAATTGTTCGGGCCATAGCCGCAAGGGGTACCGTCGTACTGAATGCGCGCGCAGACGACATTGGCGTTACTGACCGATCCGAGGAACATCGCGCTGAGCGTCTGCGAATCACTCAGATCGTAGCGCAACTTGACGAACTCGCCGTTGATATTCCGGTCGCCGTTGTGGACGTAGTCCAGACCGCTCGCGTCGGTGTAGAGCATGCCGTCGAGCCAGCTCGGATAGAGCCGGTTGACACCCATCACGGCGATGCCGAGCTTGCCGTCGGTTCCCGTTTCGGCGAAGCTCTCGTTATGGCGTCCGAGCGTCCCCGTCGCCATCGAGTAGTAGGATTCCCAGCTCAACGTCGGCTCGAGCGTCGAGAAGTTGACGCCGCCGCCGAGTCCGCCGATCTGGGGACCCATTCGTACGCTCGCGCCCATGAAGAGGTCGCTCGCAAACATGCCCATGTTGCCTGCCGTACCCGGCGCATTGAGCGGAATGCCGTCGAGCGTGAGCTGCGTCTGCGTCGCGTCGTGCCCTTCCAGCGAAATCGTCTGCTCGGCATCGGAGTCGTCGCTGCTCGTCTGGATGGTGACGCCGGAAAGCTTGCCCATCGCGTCGGCGAGATCCGAGGAGAGCCGCCGAACCGCCGAGTCCGGGCCGATCGACGAGCTGGAAACGGTCGCCGTCGACGTCGCGACCACGGTCCCGATGACTTTGAGCTGTGTCGAGAGCGCCATCGTCACGCTGACCGTCACGTTATTGCCGTTGATGATCTCAAAAGGCTTCGAGGTGATCGCTTGGTAATCGCGGCGCAGAACACGCGCGCGATAGATGCCGTCGGGAACCTCGGTGAAGAGCACCTCGCCCCTCTTGTCGGTGAACGCGCTGGTCACCACCGGGCCGTCGAGCACGACACGGGCCGACTCGAGCGCGCTCTTCGAAGCCTGGTCCTGCACGACGATGCGAATCGTGCCGGTATCCTCCTGCTGGGCCTGCACGTTCGCCGGCGCGGCGAAAAGGGCGAGTGCAGCGGCAAGGATGGCCGCGAGAAAGCGCTTCATAAGGTCGGAGATGATTCTAATTGGTGCTTGCTTGAGATAGCCTGAGGGACTATAAGGTAATCTTCACGGTCGTACCCCGCGCGGGCGCGCTCTCGATATCGATCGAGCCGCCGGCACGTTCGACCGCGCGCTTGGCAATCGCCAGGCCCAATCCACTCCCGGCAATCTCTCCCCGCTGGTCGCCGCGATAAAATCGCTCGAATGCATGGAGCCGCTCGGATTCGGTCATGCCCGGCCCTTCGTCGCGCACCGTGATCGTCGTGTTCCCGTTCACCTTGACCGCGCGCAAATGGATCGGCGCGTCCGGCGCGTACTTGAGCGCGTTCTCGACCACGTTCCAAAGCGCTTCGCCGAGCTCGGTGCGATCGCCGACCACCGTCTCGGCGCCGTCCACGCTGTAGTCGATCTCCCGCGTCTCATCCAGCCGCCGTGCCGCGTCACATTGATTGCGCAGCAGTTCTGCAAGATCGATCGGCTCCGCGCGGGGCGGCGTTTCGGCGTCGAGGCGGGCCAGCCGCATCAGCCGATCGATCAAGCTGCGCATGTGCTCTTTCTCGAGCGACATCGTTCCCAGAATCTGCCGGGCGATCGTCGGTTCCGCAAGCGCACCGCGCCGCAGCACGTCGATGTACCCGCCGATCACCGTGAGCGGCGTGCGCAGCTCGTGACCCGCGTCGGCCACAAACTGCCGCATGCGCTCCTCGGTTTCGCGGCGCTCGTTCATCGCGCTTGCGACGCTCGCCGCCGCGTCGTTGTAGGCCTGCGTCAGGGTGCCGATCTCGTCGCCGCCGGGCGCAACGAAGCGCCGCTGCGTGAAATCGCCGCCGGCGAGCGCGTTGAGCGATGCGGTCAGATCGTTGATCGGCCGCAATGCCTGATTCGCGAACACGCGGCCGATCAGCCACGAGAGAACCATCGCGACGATCGCGACAATGACGACCACCCGCCAATACGGAATCAGTGAGACGAGCAGCAGCGGCAGCGACGCCTCGAACGCTACGAAACCGCCGTCGACGAAGGCGACGTTGAACGGCATCGGCGGCGGCAAAGCGCTCGGCCCCGGCCCGCCGGTGCGAATGTAGAACGTACCGCGCGGCTGCCGCGGCGGCGGCGAGGATCCGGGGCCCCTTCCGAACAAAAAAGCGCCGCCATGAATGCGCGCCGTGATCAAGCGGCCCAGCACGCGCGGATGGACGTTCTTATCGCCGCCGAGGAACTTGCCGCGCGCGTCGAAGACCGCGACGCTCAGCCCCATACCGCTGAGCGCGTTCGCGACCTGCGGCGCGGCCTTTGCAAGCGGAACGCCGTCGGCCTGATATTGGTCGACCAGCACGCGCGCCTCTTCGTGCTTGGCCAAGACGATGTTGTGACTGAAGCTGTCGAGCTCGAGGACCAGCGCGATGCTCGAGGCGATGATCACGACCGCCACGGTAATACCCAGCAGAACCGCGTACATCAACGAGAGGCGCGACGCGATCGAAAGCTTCATGTGCTTCTATTAATTTTGCTGGGAGAGCCCGTACCCTACCCCACGCACGGTTCGGATGAACGAGCCGCGCTCACCGGGTCGGTCGATTTTTGCGCGCAGATACGAGATGTAGGTCTCGACGATATTCGGGCCGCCCTCGAAATCGTGACCCCAGACGATCTCCAGCAGATGATCCTTGCTGAAAACGCGCCGCGGTTCGCGCATGAACACCGAGAGCAGATCGAATTCACGCTGCGTCAGATCGATGCTCTCCCGCCCGCGCCACAGCTCACGGGTCTGCGGATTCAGCGCGAGATCGCGCCAGCGCAGGACGTTCTCTTCGATGAGCTGCGGCCGGCGAAGCTTGGCTTGCAGACGCGCGATGAGTTCTTCGAAAACGAAAGGCTTGACCAGATAATCGTCGGCGCCGGCGGTCAAGCTCTGGACCTTGTCTTCGGTGCCGCCCTTGGCGGTGAGCATGAGGATCGGGGCGTGCGTAATCTCTCGCAGCTTCGGGAGCAGTGCGATTCCATCGATCTTCGGCATCATGATATCCAGCACGATCACTTCAGGATCGAAGCGCCGCACCAAGTCGAGCGCGGCCACCCCGTCGGCAGCGCTTTGAACCTCGTAGCCCTCGCGGGAAAGTCCCAGCTCGAGCATTTCTCGGACCATGCGGTCGTCGTCGATGACGGCCACCCGGGCAGTTGTCACGCTGATCATTTCTAGGGGACATCCTGCGGTCCAGCCCTGAGAGGGCACTGAGGTAGGGCTATGCGGCGCGTAGGGGCGAGGGCCAACGCGCGTAACTTTGGCCGCTGATCAGCGCGGCTTGCCGGATGCTTTCGAGCGGATGGGAAACGAGCTTCACGCCGGCTGGGCGAAGGGCCCTCACGAGCGCCTCATCGGGCAGCCAGCGTGCAAACACGTGGACTTCGCCGGTACGAGCGGCCTGCGCAAGCGCAGCGATGACGTCGGCCAGCGTACACTCGCGGCGCGCCAGCAGCGGAGCAACCAGCTCGGCCCGCACACGGGCGGCGTTCCAGCCGGCGGCCACCAGGACGACTTTGGTCAGTTCGAGCATACCGGGCGATTCGAAATCGAAGAGCGCGGCTCGCACGGTCGGAGCAAGCGCGGCGTCCGTCTGAGCATGGAGGGTGGCGCCCGCGATGCTCGCCTGGGGGCCGGCGGTCAAGATCGCGCCCGCACCGATGAGATACTCGTTCATGCGCTCAGGATCGCACCCGCGAGTGCCACCAGTGTGGCGCTTCGCGCAAAATAAAGAGGCGCCGCTTTCGCGGCGCCCCCGCCCACCACCCGGTAAGCACAATTTCCCTCCGCGGGACACTACGCAGAGGAAACGTTGGTATGCGCGTGCGAGACGATCGTCGTGCGGCGCGAGAACATCCCGACCATCGCGTCGACGACGTCGGGATCCCACTGCGACGCGCGGCCATCTTGCAGAATCTGCAGCGCATGACGCGGAGCGACGGGCTCGCGATAAGGCCGCTCGCTGATCATCGCGTGAAACGCATCCGCCACGGCGACCAGACGCGCCTCGAACGGGATGCCCGTCCCGTAGAGTCCGTCCGGATATCCGGTACCGTCGAAGCGTTCGTGATGGGCCCGGACGACGACCGCACAGCTCGCCAGCGCCGGAATCTGGCTGAGAATTCGTGAGCCCGACGCGGCGTGATCGCGCATGACCTCCCACTCCTCGAGCGAGAGGGGCGAAGGTTTGAGCAGCACATGATCGGGAGTCGAGATTTTGCCGATGTCGTGGAGCAGTCCGCAGATCGCGATGAACTCCGTTGCCGGTTCATCGCAGTCCATCGCCCGTGCGAGCCGCCGCGCCCATTCCGCCGTTGCCTTGGAGTGGCAGCACGTTCCGTAGTCTCGCTCGGCGAGCATCGAGAGGAGCGCGACCGTCGCTTCGGCTCCGGGCCGATCCAGCAGCTCCTCACCGTCGCCGCCGAGCGCGGCCCGCTCGATCTCGCCCGCCAGCACGTCGAGAAAAGCCAGAAGGCGGCGCTGATCGGCATCGTACGCGGTAGCGGCCACCGCAATCGTATGCGTAGCCGCGCTTGCAACATCGACGATCGCTGCCCGGCCGATCCTGGGCGACTCGCGCTCGGCCCAGGTCGTCAAGCCCACCGGCTTCGCCAGCGTCAGCGAGAGGCACAGGCGGTCCAGCAAGACGCCGAGCGTCGCTTCGACCGCGCTGTCCCCCGTCAGCGACGGGATCGTAACGTATCCGACGGCGCATCGCGCCAACTCGGGAATTCGTTCCCCGAGGGCGGCGCCTAAAGCAGTGAGGGTGCGGGCAGAAGCCATGAAAATCGCCGGATAGATCTCGCGATGCGCCTAACCGCCGCCGGGGGGTGCATCGGCCGCGACGAGGACGAGAGCAACGACGAGAACGGCGGTCAGCATGTAGGAGCAGGCCTCCAGCGAGAGCTATCTGTTCTCACAGTAGACTTTCCCTAGGACCTAGGCACTACTGAATTTTAAGTAGGGCCGTTCATCAGATCTCATCGAGGAGCCCACTGCGCCGGGCGGCGGCGATCGCCTCGGCCCTTCCGTGGCACCCGAACTTCTCGATCAGGTTCTGGATGTGGGTCTGGACGGTATAGACCGAGCGTCCCATTTCGGCCGCAATCTGTTTGGGCGTCAATCCCGCCGCGAGATCGCGAACGACGCGCAGCTCCGACGGGGTCAGCGCGATGCTCGTCTCCGGCTCGTGGTGTCGCTCGAGCTGGTCGGCGACGTTGCGCAGATAGTGGCCGTAGCCGGCAAATCCGAACTCGCGCAGCGCTTCGAGCGACGGCTCGAGGTCGTCGAGGGCGTAGGAAGGCGTCCTTGCGGCGCGGGCGATCTCTTCCACCGCGCGCAGCATGCAGCTCACCGCTTCATGCGAACTTTGCCGGTCGTGCTTGAGTAAGCGCTGCGCGTAGGTGTGGCGCCCCGCCAAGACCTCGGCGAGGACGAGCAAGAGCAGCGCAAAGTCGAAAAACATCGCGCCGTAGGCACCCGGCGCTCCGGCTTGTTCGTCGATGATCGCCAGCGCCTTGCCGACGGCGGCCCCGCTTTCTTTGGTCTGGCCGTCGAGTGCAAGACAGAGCGCGTAGCAGGCGCGGACCAGCGCGCGGTCGGGCGCGTGAAACTGCCGGTCGAGCACGCTTCCGAAGAGCCGGTGCGCGTCGGCATAGCGTCCCACCCAGGCGTGCCGGTGCGCCTGGCTGGAGGCGATGTAGTCGGCTCGTTTGATGCCTTCGCCGCCGTTGAACTCGGCCAGCTGTTTCTCGATTTGCGCGGTGCGGTCGGCGTTTCCGCGGCGTGTTTCGAGGCTCAAGATCATCACGAGCGCATATTGCAGATCGGCATAGTTGCCGGCCCGGGTCGCCGCCGCCGCCGCTTGCTGCGCGAACCACAGGCTCGAAGCCGAGTCGTTATCATGCATCAGCGCAATCAGCGACAGGTTCCGGTTGGAGCGCGACGCGACGCTCCACAGCGCGATGCGCGAGCTCAGTTCGGCCGCCCGGACGTTCATCAGCCGTGCGACCTCCATCTCGTGCATGGTTTCATACACCATCGAGAGCTGCAGCAAGAGGCGCGATCGCCATTGGTCGTCATCGAGCGAGTCGATCACCCTCTCGACGTCCGCGACCAACGCGAGCGCTCTGCGCGAATCGTTCGTGCGCGCGAAGCAGCGCGCGATCAGCGCCTGGCCGTAGGCCCGCATTGCTGCAGGCAGCGTCTCTTCGGAAAGAACCGGACTGAGCAGTTCGGTGACATTTTGTCCGCGGTTACACTGATCGGTCGCCAGACGCAGCCTCAGTTCCGCGCACAACGCGCCGTGATCGAGCGAACGCAGCGCCCGCATGATCTTGCGCTCGGCATCGCCGAGCCGGTCGCCGGCTAGGTCGAGCAGCCCCCGCAGCCCCACGATCGCCGGATCGGCCGCATACTGGAGATTCGGCGACGCGCTGGTCGCGAAGTCCACTTCGTCGGCAAACCCCGTGTCGAGCAGTTGAATGCCGTGCTCGGCCAACAAGCGCAGCGAATCCTGCGCCGAGCCGCACTCGACGTACAGACGCAGCGCTTCCGGAAGCCGTCCCATCTGTTCGAGGATTCCGCCAAGCCGCGCGAGCGTTTGGCGCTGCGCCTCGTTGCCGCGCCGCTCGAATTCGCGACGCGCGAAATCGCGGAAGAGATCGTGCAGCCGATAGCGTCCCGGTTCGTACTCGTGAACGAATGCGACGCGGGCGCGCAAATCCTCGATCAACGCCAGCGTGCGATCGAAACCCGCCGCCACCATGACGGCGATATCGAATTCGGGCAAGAGTGCGGCCGTCTCGACGAAGCGCTGCTCCTCGTCGCTGAGCGTTTGATAAACCTGCTCGGCCAGATACCGGTAGATCATCTCGCGCGTCATCGACGAGATGTTGCGCAAATCGACCGAGCGGGTCGTCGAGCGAAGCGCGAACGTCAACGCCGTCGCCCAGCCGTCGGTGAGATGGAGCAGTTCGAAGATCTCCTCGTCCCGCACCGCGAGCTTGAACGTTCGCGCGGCTTCCTTGGCCTCTTCGACGGAGAACTTGAGGTCGTGTTCGTCGATCGCCAGGTCGCTCTCGCCGTAGGCTAGCCACGTTCCGATCGGTAATCCCGTCGTCGCGCGCGACGCGATGATCCACTGCACGCGGCTTTTGGTGCGTTCGATCAGCGAGGTGATGAATCGCGCCACCTCACGATCGCCTTGCGCGACGTGGAGATCGTCGATCGCGATCACGCCCCGAAACGCGCGCAGGTGCGAGTGCATCCAAAGCGCGAGGTCGACCCCGGGTGATTGCGCGCTCGCGTTCGATTCATATGCACCGGCAAGGGTGCTGCGGGCATCGGGAGCAATCTCGGCTATCGCATCGGCGAAACCGCGCAAAAATCCGAGCAGACCGGCGTTGTCGGGAAGCACGTCGTAGCAGACGTGGGGATCGGTCAAACCGCCGAGATACTGGCGCAGCGCAACGGATTTTCCGTAGCCGGCGGGAGCGACGATCAAGACGACGCGCTGCATCGCAGCGGACGCGATTCGGTCGATGACGCGCCGCCGGACGATCGGAACAAAAACCCCGCCGGTCTCAATCTTACCGTCAGGGCGAACAGGTCGGATCATGTGCTCCTAGGACGAGGCATCGAGCGCGGCCCGATACTCTTCCTCTCCCTCATAATACCCCAGCAGTAACTCCTCCAGATAGAGCAGATGCAGATCGCGGTCGAGCTGGCCGTACGCATGCGCGTGCGCAACCCGGAAGGCATCGTAATCGGCTTTGCTGTCCCACGCATCGATGCAGATATAGACGCCCGGCTCGGTTTTGTGCCGGAAGAGCCGTGTCCGCCGGAATCCGGGCTTGCCGCGGAAGAGCATCGCCCATGGACCGGTCGATCCGTACGCATGCTCGAAGGCGCGCGCCTGCGCAGGATGGACGCGATACCGGTAGAGCACCTCGATCATCGCCGGCTATCCTCCCGCCACGAGCGCCGCCAGCGCGGCGGACGGCTCGACCTGCAGCTCGGTGCGCAGGATGTCCCGGTATTGACGGTAGTTCCGCAATGCCGCGGCCCGATCGCCCGCAGCCAGGTGGGCGCGAATCGCGATCTCGCGCGCCGTTTCGTCGCAAGGATCATCGCCGATGACCTTCGACGCGAACTCGAGGGCTGCATCGGGATCGCCGCGGTCGAGCGCGTCGTTGGCCAGCCGGTGCGCCAGCGCCGTCCGCAGGTCGTCGAATCGGCGCGCAACCGGTTCGAACCATTCCCAGCGCTCGAGCGAACCGGCCCGCTCTTCGCACAGCCGCACCCACGCCCGCAGGAGCGCCGCGCGGTCGGTTTCGCGCAGACGGTCGCGGGCGCGCATCGCCATCACCGCACGGTCGATTTCCCAGAGGTCGACGAATGCGCCCGCATGCAGCCGATAACCGTCACCGTCGCGTTCGACGAGATCGTCGCGGCCCAAATGCGAACGCAGGCGGTGAAGGCAAACGCTGAGCGCGTTGCGTGACGCGAACTCGTCGAGATCGGGCCAAAGCATCGCGGCAAGCCGCGTGCGCGGGGTTGGATCGCGCCGCTGCGCCAACGCGGCCAGCAATTCCGATTCACGGCCCGGCAAATGAACCGAGCGGCCCTCGACGCGAACCCGCCCGGCCAGCACTTCGATTGCAAGCGGTGCCGCTTCGCTGCGATCGCGCGTGATCTGCTCGATGAAACTCGAGAGCATGCCAACGTTCTCGTGTTGATTTCGGAATGCATCAACGGCGTGGATGAATGCCGGCGCGTCGCAGCGCGCCGCGGACGCAAGGGCCGATTCGGCCGCCGCATCGAACGACGCCGAATCGCTCAGCGCCAGGGCGATCGCCGCCAGCGCTTCGACGAAGGGCACGCGAATGCGCGTGGCCAGCTCGAGCGCTGCACGCGCCAGCGCTGCCCGTTCCGACTCGTCGCGCGAGCGCGAGAGCGCGATCAAATGGCCGAAAACGACGAACTTCGGAAGATCCACTGCCGTCGGGGCGACGTGACGACCGCGCGCGACGCCGGCGAGATACGCAAAACCGGCGATGCCGTTGTGCGCAACCGTGCTCTCCAGCTCGGAGGCGATCGCATTGAAGGCGGCGCGGTCGCCGGAGAACCACGCGGCAATCAGTGATTCGGCGGTGTCAAAAGCGATGAAATTCGCAAGACCCGAAGAGACGGCGCGATCGTGCGCGCGTGCCAGGAATTGACGTTCGAGCGACCATTCGCCGCGCACGCGCGCGATATCGGCTCCGAGCGCTAGATACGTGCCGGAAGCGGTCACGTCCATCACGTCCACGAGCGGCAGCGCCGCGTTGAGATCGCGTTCGGCCAAATCGAAATTTCCGCGCCGCGCTCGCAGCAGCCCGCGCAAGTACAGAACTTGCGCGTCGAGCGTGCTTTTCGGGGGATCCGTAAACCCGGTATGCACGCCGAATTCGTCGATGGCAAGGAGCGCTTCGTCGATCCTGCCGATATAACTCATCAACACAATTCGGAAAGCGAAGACATAATAGCGTTCCATCGCGGAGGTGTCGGGCGAGAGCGTTCGCCAGACGGTCTCGGCTTCGTCGAGCAGCGCCGAACTATCGACGCAAAACATGCGCATCAGCGCGGTAACGCCCCACAATCGCGGATAGCGCGCCACCAAGTTCCGATCCAACCCCGAGAGTACGCGCGCATAGCGCATCGACGGGGCGGGATCGCGCGCGACCTCGTAGGCCGCCAGCGCGTGCGCGGCCGCTTGCTGGTCGCCGCGCGCCAAATGCAATTCGGCCGCGCGTTGATGATCGCCCCGGCGTTCGTACTCGCCGGCGAGCGTTCGAAGCAGTGCATGCCGGCGTTCGTCGCCGCGCTCCAGCAACAGCGCCGCGAGCAATGGATGCAGGCTGAAGACGCCGGCGTCGCTCCGCTCGACGAATGCCGTCTCCTTGGCCAGTTCGGCGAGTTCGTCGACGATCGCCGGATCGTCGAGGGCGGCGCGCAGATCCTCGGCGTTTGCCTGCGGAATCGCGGCGCACGCGAAGAGCGCACGGAGCATCGGCGCCGGCAGACCGGCAAGCACCTCGTCTGCCAGATAGTCGTGCAGTTCGTCGAACGCGACGTCGTCGAGCCGCTCGAGCAGCGTCCCGATTCGTCCCTCACCCGCAAATCGCCGGAGCAGAAACACTGCAATCGGCCAGCCGCGGGAAACGTGGACGATCCGCTCCAGCCCCCGCTCGTCGACGTCATAGGGCGCGAAGATGTTGCGGATATCGTTCGCGTCGAACGCGAGATCGGGCGCGCGCAGCGAAAATATCTCGTGCGGCACGGCATAGCGGGCGACATGAATGCGCAGCGGCTCGCGCGAGCAAATCACGACCGTGCGGCCAGGCGGGCGTACTTCCAGCATGCGTGCCAAGAGGTCGCGCGCGGACGGCGCGGCGAGCAGATCCTCGGCGCTCTCGAACACGATGCAATCCTGCGAGGGCTCGCGCCAGGCCTCGAGTGCGAGCGCGACCCGGTCGGCGATGCTCGTGCCGCCGTCTCCGAGCAGCAGCTCGCGCCGGGTGAGATCGCCCGCTCGAGCCGGGTCGGCCGCCGCCAGCGCCGGCATCAGGCGCCGCGCCAAATCGAGGTCGTCGCGAACGCGCCCGCAATCGCAGACCACGCCGCCGCCGCGCTCGGCCAGATATTGGCGGATCAGGCTGGTCTTCCCGAAGCCTGCCGGCGCGATGATCGCCACGACCCGGGGATCCACCCGCGCCAGCCGTTCGAGAAGCGCCTCACGCCGGACCGCCTCACCCACCATGAACTTGTAATCGGTTTGTAATCGACCTGTAATTAGGCCGTAAGTCCCAGGAAAGCGCCCGCTCGTATTCTGAGGGCGCCAGCCGAGCCAACGGAAGGGCACTCATGACCGTCGTCACCAATCCGGCGCCCACCACGCGCGTACTCGTGGTCGGCTCCGACACGCGGGTCCGAACCGCGATCACACGCCTGCTCTCACTCGAGAGCGGCATCGACGCGGCCGCGACCGCCTCCTCGATTGAACGCGCCCGTACCAACGCCGGCGTCATCATCGACGAAGCGCTGCTGCACGACCTGAAAGACCTCTCGATCGCCGATTTCATCGCTATGGTGAAGAGCCTGCCGCCGGCGGTGCCGGAGCGGGCGCGGAGACGCCACCTACGCCCGGTCTGCGGCGGCCGCGACATCCGCGAGGTGTTATCCGACCGGGAGCTCCAGGTCGTCCGGCTGGTAGCCGAAGGCCTGTCCAACAAACAGATCAGCCTTCGGTTGCGGCTTTCGGATAAAACCGTGAAGAATCACCTCTCGCACATCCTGGCCAAGATGAACCTTTCAGCTCGCACGCAGGTCGCAGTGCACGCGCTGCGCACCGGCCTGGCCTGAAAGCAGCCGCACCGCGGCACGCGAGAAATCGTAGACGAGGATGCCGTCGACCGGCATCCTCGTCGTCGTTTTGGCAGCGACGATCCGTTGCAGCAGGTCGAGCCGGAGCCCGTCACGCGGCATTCGCCGCAAGACGATCGCGTACGATACGCCGCGAGCGTTGCGGACGATCGCGTCGAACGGCGCCGCGGCAGGACCGGCGGCGGCGATGCGCGCGCGCGGGAGCGCACGTAAGCGCGCGGCGAGCGGACTCTCGATGAACGCGCGCAACTCGCGCAGAATCCGGTCGCGCTCGCCGAACAGCAGCGCCGGACGCACGCCCTCACCGAGCCGTTGCGCTACCGCGCGCTCGAACGCGAGCAAGGCGTCGTCGATCAACGCGCGCGGCGTCGTGCGCGCGCCGTACAGCCCGCGGACGATTGCCTGACGCATGGCGCGCTCGGCAAGACGGGGAAGACGGCGAGCGGCGAGGATTGGATCCATGATGCTTGGATTCTCGCGCACGATCGTGCCAGGCGCTTGGCACGACCATGTCGGAAGATGACCGCATGCAGCGCATCGACGGACGCTTCGTCTTCTCTGCCAGCGACCTGAACAACGCGCTCGAGTGCGATCATCTCATCGAACTCGAGGCTTTGGCGGCACGCGGCGAGCTGCAGCGTCCGCAGCCCGGTCAGACCGCCGCCCTGCTGGCGCGCAAAGGCGACGAGCACGAACGGCGCCAGCTCGCGCGCTACCGCGAACGCTATGGCGAAGGCATCGTCGGCTTTACGCCCGAGAACGGGCGGACACTCGCATCGTTCGCGGCGGCGGAGCAGCGGACGCTGGCGGCGATGGAGCTCGGAGCGCCCTTCATCTATCAAGCGACCTTCTTCGACGGCGAGTTTCTCGGACGCACCGACTTTCTGCGCCGCGTCGAACGCGCGTGCGTGCGCTGGCCGTGGAGCTATGAAGTCATCGACGCAAAACTTGCGCTCGTTCCTCGGCCCTACTATCTGGTTCAGCTCGCCCACTACAGCGCGCATCTGGCGCGCGTCCAAGGTACGAGCCCGCAGCAGATGCACGTCGTTCTCGGCAGCGGCGTCGAGCGGCCGTTTCGGGTCGAGGATTTCGCCGCGTACGAGCGGCATTTGCGGACGCGGTTCGTGGCGCGTATGGCGCAAGGCGTGCCGCCGGCCTATCCGCTCGAGGTCGGCCACTGCGAAATTTGCCGTTGGTACGACCGCTGCGCGGCACAACGACAGCACGACGATCATTTGAGTCTGGTCGCTCGCATTCGCCACGATCAAATAGCGCGGCTCGAGGAGAACGGCATCGCGACGATGAGCGCGCTCGCCGGCCCGTCGGCGCGCCGGCCGTTCGGGATGGACGAAGGAACTTTTGCCACGCTCCATTCACAAGCCGCATTACAAGTCGCCGGCCGGCGCGACGGGAGCTACGTCTACGAATTGCTCGATGCGCCTGAGGGCGCGGGCTTCGAGTTGCTTCCGCGGCCGGACGACGGCGATCTCTTTTTCGACATGGAGGGTGATCCGCTCTATGCGCTGGAGCGCGGGCTCGAATATCTCTTCGGATTTCACTGCGCGGACGAGCAGCGCTACGTTTCCTTCTGGGCGCGTACGCAAGCGCAGGAGCGCTCCGCGTTCGAGGCGGCGATCGATTTCATCCGCGAGCGGCGCGCACGCCACCCCGGCATGCACGTGTATCATTACGCGCCCTACGAAACCACTGCGCTGCGCCGGCTGATGGGTTTTTACGGAACGCGCGAGCGGGAACTCGACGATCTCTTGCGCGGGCAAACCTTCGTCGATCTCTTCACCGTCGTGCGTCAGACGCTGCGCATCTCGCAGCCGAGCTACTCGATCAAGAAACTCGAACCGTTTTACGGAATGCGGCGCACCACCGGCGTCCAGCGCGGCGACGATTCGATCGTGATGTTCGAGACGTGGCTCGCCGGCGGCGATAACGCGATCCTGGACGACATCGAACGCTATAATGCCGACGACTGCCGATCGACGCTGCTCTTACGCGATTGGCTGCTCCGGCTGCGGGCGCAATATCAAACCGAGCGCGGCCGCGCACTGGCTTGGCGCGAGGTCGAACCTTCACAAGCGCCCGAGGACGACGGGCGGAGCGAGTTGGCTGCGCAGCTGCTCGATGGCCTCGAGGCTCCATCCTCCCTGACCGATTTACGCGCGCGCGACGAGCGCACGCGGGCGCGTTGGCTGCTCGGCCACCTGCTCGAATACCACGCGCGCGAGGCCAAACCGGCGTACTGGAAATACTACGACCGGATCGAGAACGCCGATCGTTTGGTCGAGTTCGATCACGAAGCGCTCGGCGGGCTGAAATTGCGCGCCGACGTACCGCCCTACAAAGAAAAGCGCAGCTACGTCTACACCTACACGTTTCCCGATCAGCTGCACAATCTCGGCACCGACAAGCCCTACTGCCCGCACGCGCGTGCCGGAGCCGGAACGATCGTTTCGCTCGACGACGATCGCAACGAATTGCGGATCAAACTCAGCAGCTCGATTTGCCCGCAGGAGCTGCGCGCGCTGATTCCGGGAATGCCCGTGCAAACCAACGAGCAACGCAAGGCGCTGGCCCGGATTGCGCAGGCCTACCTCGACGGTTCGCTGACGCAGAGCCACCCTGCGACGCTCTCGCTGCTGCTCGCGCGCGCGCCGCGCTTGCGCACGCCGCGCGCAACGATCCAGCCCGACGAAATCGATGTACGTAGCGTCGGCGCGCTGATCGCCGATCTCGACGGCAGCCACGTGGCGATTCAAGGCCCTCCGGGCAGCGGCAAGAGTACGCTCGCGGCCGCGGTGATCGCCGATCTTCTTGCTGCCGGAAAACGGATCGGCATCGTCGCCGGCGGCCACAAAGCGATTCACAACGTGCTGGAGAAAATCGAATCGCACACCGCCAAGCTCGGGCTGCGGTTCCGCGGCATACAAAAGTACTCCACCACCACCGAGGGCTCAGAGTACCGCTCGAGCGATGGAGCGAGTTGGATAGCGACGACGACGTCGAACGAATCCTTTGCCGCGGACCACGATTTGGCAGCCGGTACCGCCTGGCTCTTCACCCGGCCCGAGATGGCCGCGCGCTACGATTATCTCTTCATCGACGAGGCCGGGCAGATGAGCTTGGGCGACGCGCTCGCCTGTTCGGCCGCCGCGCGCAATGTCGTCCTTCTGGGAGATCCGCTGCAGCTTGCGGCGGTCTCGCAGGGCTCGCATCCGCCCGGAACCGACCTCTCGATCCTTGCGCACCTGCTCGGGCCGCATGAAACGATCGATCCGCGCGAGGGAATTTTTCTCGATCGTTCCTATCGGATGGCGCCGGAGATTTGCTCGTTCATCTCGCACGCCGTCTACGAAGACCGCCTCCACGCAGCTCCCGTTTGCGCACGCAACGCGATCGACGCACCGCTCTGGCGCGGGAGCGGATTGCGATACATACCGGTCGAGCACGACGGCAACACGCGCGTCTCCGAGGAAGAAGCGCGCGTCGTCACCGACACGGCACTTGCGCTTTTGCGCGGCGTCGTGACGATCGGTGAGAAGGCGCCGCGGCCGGTCTGCAGCGCCGACCTCATCATCGTCTCGCCCTACAACGCGCAGCGCAAGCGAATTCGCCACCGCCTGGAGGAGGCGGGGCTAGGCGAGATCCGTGTCGGCACGGTCGATAAGTTCCAGGGTCAAGAGGCGGCGGTCGTGCTGTATTCGATGGCAACCTCCAACGAGGCGACGCTCCCGCGCGACCTGGAGTTTCTCTTCGAGCGCAATCGCCTCAACGTAGCCATCTCGCGCGCACAGTGCTTGAGCATATTGGTCTGTTCACCCGCCCTGCTCAGCGTACGGTGCTCGACGCCCGAGCAGATGGAGCTGGTAAACCTGCTCTGCGCCTTCGTCGAGCGTGCCGCCCCGGCGAGCGGTCAGCTTGCTTGCAATCCCGTCTAATCTCCTCTGCCCGAACGGGGGTTCCCCCCGCCGGGGCGCGAAGCACGCCCCCATGCATCACCGGCCCAACTGGGTTACCGGCATCGCGCTCCTCGCGATACATGTCGGTGCTCTTCTCGCGTTCGTACCAGCCTTTTTTTCGTGGTGGGCGTTGCTCGCGGCCGGCGTGGTCGCCTACGCGACCGGCGGCATCGGCATTACGCTCTGCTTCCATCGTGCGCTCACGCACCGGGCGCTGCGCATGGTCAAGCCGCTCGAGTATGCGACGGCGATCCTGGGAACGCTCGCGTTTCAGGGAAGCCCGATCGACTGGGTCGCAACCCATCGCATTCACCACGCGCATTCGGACCGGGCGGGAGATCCGCACAGCATTCGCCGCGGCTTGAGCTGGGCCCACCTGACGTGGCTATTTCGCACCAACGAAAACATTCCGACCGGAGCCCAGCAAAAGCGCGTCACGCCGGACCTGTGGGGTGACCCGTTCTATCGAGCGCTGCGGTATCTGCACATACCTCTCCAGATCGCGCTTGCCGGACTGCTCCTTCTTCTGGGCGGCTGGTCGTGGGTGATCTGGGCGATTTTCGTGCGCCTGGTCTTCACGTACCACGCGACCTGGCTCGTAAACAGCGCCGCCCACTTCACCGGCTACCGCACCTATCGCACGATGGATCGTTCGGTCAACTCGTGGTGGGTCGCGCTGATCTCATGGGGCGAAGGCTGGCACAATAATCACCATGCGTTTCCGTTTTCGGCGCGTCACGGCCTAAAGTGGTTCGAGCTCGACTGTACCTGGTGGATGATCAAGGTCATGGCGGCGATGCGCCTCGTCGACAAAGTACGCGTGCCGACGCGAGAGATGCGCGAGCGGCTGGCCGCGGCGCAGGAAGAAATTCAGCGGCGATACTTCCGCCGCATGATGCGCACCTGACGCGTCAGATCGCGACTTTGAGCGAAACGAACGGCATCAGCGAACTGCTGCGCGTGAGGTAGAGGCCGCTTTGCGGATTCCCTAGCTCGAGCGGGCCGTAGTCGGTCGTTTGGTTGACGTACCGGATGCCGTAATCGAAACCGAACGGCCGCGCGCTCGAAAGATGGTGGATGAGCACCTCGATCCGTGCGCCGTGGTCGATCGAAGTAAAAACGTTGGGGAAGCGGGTCGGCTCGTCGTGGAATATCTCCTGGTTGAAGACGTGCGCGTAGGGCGTCAAACGGATCTCGGCGATCAGCTGCCCGTGCAGATTCGCGAACAGCACCGAGCGCATCGTCAGGTGCAGCCCCTCCGATCGCGTATGTTCGGAAACGAAGCTGTTCAGCTGCGCCGGCTCGAGATTGATGATCGTGTCGCCCAATCCGAGCGCGTACCGCGCATTGCGCACGTGGACGAGTCCGTCGACGTTGACGTAGCTCCACTGCTGCTCCGGCGCGGCGTACGGATTGGAGTTCTCGTTGGGCAAAATCACCTCGGCGGCGAGTTCGTATCGCTCGAACGTCTGCGCGAACGAGAAGAGCGGCAGCGCCGCAAACTGCAGCGCCGTGGCGGAGTACGCATCGGTAGACGAGCGCGATCCGTTCGTACCCAGCAGCGTCACGCCGAACGCCGAGCTTTCGCGCGCCGGCGGCGATAGCGCGGGAGCCCTCGCCGGATCGGATACGACTGCTGGCGCGCGGTTTGCGGCCGCGGCTGTTCGATGCAGCGGCCAGTCGACTCCGACGAACGGCATGAAGAGGTGATTGCGGTCGGCAAGGCTGTCGTCGACGCGATAGGCGGCGGTGTAGTTGATGTACCGCACGCCGTAGACCACGACGAACCGCCGCTCCGCAACGCTCCAGCGCAGCGCCGAGTCGACCAGCGATCCGTACTCTGCGAGCGGGAGCAACGGGTAGCCAGTCGTCGTCTGCAAACCTTGTAGCGCGGGATTGACGGCGAGACTCGCCTCCAGGCGCGTTGCGCCGCTCTCGAACAGCGTCGAGCGCGCGATGAGCCGAAGGCCGACGACCCGCGACGCCTGCGAAATCGCACTCGGCGGATAGAGCGTGCGCTGATTGATGATCGTTTCGCCCAAACCGAAGGCGTAGCGTCGATCCGCAAACTGATAGAGAAGTTCGCCTTCGAAATAACTGACGCGCGGGTCGGCGTTATCCAGGAACGCGTTCGTCTGGGCGAGCGGCACGGGGCCGATCGGCGGCATCGCTTCGAGATGCAAGCGCAGGTTCTTGTGCACGTGGTCGAATTCGAACATCGGCAGCGGCAAGAACGGGATCGTTTGCGTTTGATCCGGCTCGATGTGGGCACCGCTCGTCCCATTCAACGTCAACCCGAACGTCGTCGTGTCCGCATGCGCAGGGAGCACGCAAGCACACAACAAGATCAAGGCGATCGGTATCCGCGCCGTCCAGGTCATGCTCGCACCTTCAACACGAAGGCCCGGCGAAACCTCGCCGGGCCCTCATATCGAGCCGCCCCTCATATGGACTTGTAAGGATTTTCGTTCGCAGTTAGGCGCGGGGCGGCGAAGTTAACCTCGAACGTTATCGAGCCGCCCCGCAACGACACTGCGGACGAAAAGACTAGAGATCCTCGGGGTTGATGCCTTTGAGGCGGTCATACTGCGTCTTCTTCGGTGCCGCGTGCACGGCGACGTGATCGTCGTACTCGCCTTCGTATTGAACCGTGAGCGGTTCGCGATTACGCTCGTACGCACTCATCAACCGGCTCATGCCGTCACCGTTGCCGCCGCCCATGACCTCGGCCAGCGCCGCGTCATCGGCCGTCATCGAGTACCCGTTCATCTCGAACTGCGTACGCGGACGTCCGTCTTCGTCGACGTCTTGACCTTCGGGTTCGATATCGATATTGCGATAACGCGACATACCGGTACCGGCCGGGATCAGCTTGCCGATGATGACGTTCTCCTTCAGACCCAAGAGCGGATCGTACTTGCCCTTGATCGCCGCGTCGGTGAGAACGCGGGTGGTCTCCTGGAAGCTCGCCGCCGAGAGGAACGACTCCGTCGCCAGCGATGCTTTGGTAACGCCGAGCAGAACGGGAGTTGCGGTCGCGGGCTCGAGTCCTTCGGTCTTGGCGCGCTCGTTGGCTTCGAGGAACGCCGAGGCCTCGACCACTTGGCCGGGCAGCATCAGCGTGTCGCCGCCCTCGACGATCTTGACCTTGCGCATCATCGAGCGAACGATCACCTCGACGTGCTTGTCGTTGATGTCGACGCCTTGCGAACGATAGACTTTCTGCACTTCCTGGACCATGTAGTTCTGGAGTGCCGTCTCGCCCTTGATGCGCAGGATGTCGTGCGGATTGAGCGAGCCCTCGTTGAGCTGGTCGCCCGCGTTGACCGTCTGACCTTCCTGGACCGCAAGATGCGTACCGTGCGGAATGTCGTATTCGTGCTCTTCCCCCGTCGGATCGACCACGAAGATCACGCGCTTGTTCTTGTCGTCGCCGAACTTGATCGTACCGGCAACTTCCGTAATCGTCGCTTGACCTTTGGGCTTACGCGCTTCGAAGATTTCCTCCACGCGCGGAAGACCGGTGATGATGTCTTCGGTCGCGACACCGCCGGTGTGGAAGGTGCGTAGCGTGAGCTGCGTACCCGGCTCACCGATCGACTGGGCGGCGATGATGCCGACCGCGGTGCCGATATCGGCTCGGTTTCCGGTTGCGAGGTCGCGGCCGTAGCACATCGAACAGACGCCGTACTTCGATTGACACGCAAGCACCGAACGGATCTTCACCGTCTGGATACCTGCATCGACGATCGCTTTGGCCTTCTCTTCGTCGATCTCGTCGTCGCGTTTGACGACGACGTGCGCCCGTCCCGAGCCGGAGGCATCTTTGATATCCTCAGCGGCGCGGCGGCCGATGATGCGATCGATCAACGGCTCGATGATCTCTTTGCCGGCACGAATGTCGCTGACCGTAATGCCGTTCGGGCTCGCGCAATCGTCCTCACGGATGATCACGTCTTGCGCCACGTCGACCAGACGCCGTGTGAGATAGCCCGAGTCGGCCGTACGCAGCGCGGTGTCGGCAAGACCCTTACGCGCGCCGTGCGTGGAGATGAAGTACTCGAGCACCGTCAAGCCCTCTTTGAGCGAAGCCTTGACCGGAATCTCGAGAATTCGGCCCGACGGATCGGACATCAGCCCGCGCATACCGCCGAGCTGCTTGACCTGCGCGATCGAACCGCGCGCGCCCGAGGTCGCCATCATGAAGACCGGGTTGAGCGGGTTTTGCGCGGCCTGCATCGCGCTGGTGACGGCGTCACCGGCTTTCGACCAGATCTCGATCGTCTTGTTGTACCGTTCGTCGTCGGAGATGAAGCCCTGATCGAAGAGACGGTGCAGTTCGTCGACCTCGCCCTGCGCCTGATCGAGGATGTCGTGTTTGCTCTGCGGCACCACGATATCGTTGATCGAGACGGTCGTTCCCGAGAGGGTCGCGTAGTGGAAGCCCAGCTCCTTGATCGCATCGAGGAAGCGCGCCGTTTCGGCATTTCCGTACTTGCGATAACACTCGGTGATGAGCTTCTTGAGCGAACCCTTGTCGATGATGCGGTTGACGAACTCCTTGTTCCACGATTGCGGAAACGCCGAGTTGAAAATCACGCGGCCGATCGTCGTCTTGATCAATTCACCGTGCCAACGGACGTAGATCCACTCCTGGAGCGCGGCATTGTGCGTTTCGTACGCCATGACCGCTTCCTTGGGATCGTAGAACGTGGGAACGGCGCCCGGCGCGTCGGCAACCGGAGCGTTTTTCTTCTTCTCCCGCGTAATGTTGTCGAACTCTTCGGTGACCGCGGCCTTGGCCGGACCCGCGTACTCCTCGCGCTGGAACGTGAGATAGTACAGACCCAAGACCATGTCTTGCGTCGGAATCGAGACCGGATTGCCGTACGCCGGCAACAAGATGTTGTTCGAAGAGAGCATCAGGATGCGCGCTTCGGCTTGCGCACCGGCCGAGAGTGGCAAATGCACGGCCATCTGGTCGCCGTCGAAGTCCGCGTTGTACGGCGTGCAGACGAGCGGGTGCAGATGGATCGCCTTGCCTTCGACCAGCACCGGCTCGAAGGCCTGAATGCCGAGGCGGTGAAGCGTGGGTGCGCGGTTGAGCAGCACCGGATGCTCCTTGATCACCTCTTCGAGCACGTCCCAAACCTCGGGACGCACGCGCTCGACCATCCGCTTCGCGCTCTTGATGTTGTGCGCGAGGCCGCGGTCGACCAGCTTCTTCATGACGAAGGGCTTGAAAAGCTCGAGCGCCATCTCTTTGGGCAGACCGCATTGATGCAGCTTGAGCGACGGGCCGACCACGATGACCGAACGGCCCGAGTAGTCGACGCGCTTGCCGAGCAGGTTCTGACGGAAGCGCCCCTGCTTACCTTTGAGAATGTCCGAGAGCGACTTGAGCGGACGATTATTCGGCCCGGTGACCGGGCGGCCGCGGCGGCCGTTGTCGATCAGCGCGTCGACCGCTTCCTGCAGCATGCGCTTCTCGTTCTTGATGATGATCTCGGGTGCGTTCAACTCCAGCAGCCGCTTGAGACGGTTGTTGCGATTGATCACGCGGCGGTAGAGATCGTTCAAGTCGGAGGTGGCAAAACGTCCGCCGTCGAGCTGCACCATCGGGCGCAACTCGGGCGCGATCACCGGTACGGCGGAGAGCACCATCCACTCAGGACGGTTGCCGCTCGAAATAAAGGCCTCGACGACCTCGAGCCGCTTGATCGCCTTCAGGCGCTTTTGACCCGAGGTCTCGCGGAACTCTTTGCGCAGTTCCTCTTGCAGCTTCTTGAGGTTCATGTCGCGCAGCAGCTCGCGGATCGCTTCCGCGCCCATTCCCGCTTTGAACCGGTTGCCGTACTTCTCGCGCGCTTCGCGATACTTTTGCTCGGAGAGCACTTCGCGCTTGGCAAGATTGGTATCGCCCGGATCGATCACGACGTACGCCGCGAAATAGATCACCTTCTCGAGTTGCCGCGGGGACATGTCGAGAAGGATGCCGATGCGCGAGGGGACGCCCTTGAGATACCAAATGTGCGAAACCGGCGTCGCAAGCTCGATGTGTCCCATCCGCTCGCGCCGCACTTTTGCGCGCGTGATCTCGACGCCGCAGCGGTCGCAGATCATGCCCTTGAAGCGAATGCGTTTGTACTTACCGCAATGACACTCCCAATCTTTGGTCGGGCCGAAGATCTTTTCGCAGAAGAGCCCGTCGCGTTCGGGCTTGAGCGTGCGGTAGTTGATCGTCTCCGGTTTCTTGACTTCGCCGAACGACCAGGCGCGGATCTGTTCGGGCGAGGCCAAGCCGATGCGCATGGCATCGAAATTGTTGACGTCGATGAGGTTCAAGGAGAACTCCTGGTACTTTGTGCATCCGGGGGGTCGCTTACGCAGGGCACCGCATCTCACGTTGGCTCGTAAGGGGTCCCACCGTCGCTCCGCCGGACGAACCGAGCGCCACCCTCGTCAGAGTGGGTCCGGTCCAGGCACAGACCGATAGTATATCACCCCTAGGAACCCCACTCAAGGGCGGGGTAGATGCGCTCCGCATGCACCCTTCCGACGGCCAAATCCGAACCGCGCTGCGCGCCGTCTTCGACGCCGCGGTTGCCAGCGCCGATCCGCGCCGGGTCCTCGCAGCCCATTTGCCGCCGCCGCCGTCCGGACGCACGGTCGTGGTCGGAGCCGGGAAATCGGCCGGGCTGATGGCCGCGGCGCTCGAGGACGCCTGGCCGCAGGTGCCGCTCGAAGGCGCCGTGGTCACGCGCTACGGCCATCGCGTCCCCACCCAGCGGATCGAGGTGATCGAGGCGGCGCATCCGGTACCGGACGAGAACGGCGAGCGCGCCGCCACGCGGATGCTCGAACTCGTGCGCGCTCTGGGCCCCGATGACCTCGTGATCGCGCTGATCTCGGGCGGCGGTTCGTCGCTCCTCGCCAAGCCTGCCGAGGGCATAACCCTTGCCGACCAGCAAGCGCTAGCGGAAAAGCTACTGGCATCGGGCGCGTCAATCCACGAAATGAACGCGGTGCGCAAGCACCTCTCGGCCGTCAAAGGCGGACGGCTCGCGCTCGCGGCCCAGCCGGCGAAGGTTGTCACGCTGGCGATCAGCGACGTTCCCGGCAACGACCCGGCAACGATCGCGAGCGGCCCGACCGTACCGGATCCAACGACGCTGAACGAGGTTCGCGCGATCGTCGCGCGCTATTCCATCGAGCTGCCGCGGCGCGTGGCAACATTTCTGGAAACGGCTCGCGAAACGCCGAAGCCCGGCGATTTTCCCGTCGACTTTCGCTTGATCGCCACGCCCGCGCAGGCGCTACAAGCCGCCGCCGCAGCCGCGCGGGAATTCGGATTTGCGCCGGTCGTTCTCGGCGAGCTCGAAGGCGAGAGTCGCGATCTCGGGATCGTGATGGCGGGAATTGCGCGCAGCGTCGGCCTGCACGATGCGCCCGCCGCCGTGCCGGCGATGCTGATTTCGGGTGGCGAGACCGTCGTCACCATCGGGTCCGCCAAGGCCGGCCGCGGCGGGCGCAACATGGAATTTCTGCTTGCTCTCGCGATCGCACTCGAGGGCGCACCCGGCGTTTGGGCGATTGCCGCTGATACCGATGGACGCGACGGGACCGAGGATGCCGCCGGCGCGTTCATCGCGCCCGATTCGCTCGAACGCGCTCGCAATGCGCATCTCGATTCCAGCAGGCTCCTCGATTGCCACGACAGCTTCACGTTTTTCGAAGCGATCGGCGACTTGCTTGTTACGGGTCCAACCCTCACCAATGTGAACGCGTTGCGGGCGGTAGCGATCGCGGGTAAGACCAAGGCATCATGACTATCGGAATTATCGGCGCGGACGATCGCGCGGTTGCTTTGGGAAGAATGTTGCGGCGCTGCGGACACAACGTGTGTTTCAGCGACCCGATCGACGACCGCACCTCGCAATCCGCGGCCGAAGCGCTGGGCGACGGGGCCTTTGCCACGACCCCGTACCAGCAAGCAGCGAATTGCGAAACGTTGCTCTTGACCGTTCACTGGGAAGATCTCGAGCCGGCCCTCGCCGCGCTCGGAAGCTATAAAGACGGCATCGTGATCGACGCGACCCGGCCACCGCACATGGGCGATCGCAGCGGCGCGGAACTGCTTGCGCAGAAACTGGACAACCGGCACGTCGTCAAGGCCTTCGTCGAGCCGCCGGAGTTGACGAACGACTTCAAAGTTGCCTCGGATGACCCCGAAGCGCGCGCCAAGGTCGAAGAAATCATCGAAAACTGCGGACGGCACGCGATCGACGCGGGCCCGCTCATCCATGCGCGCGAGATGGAACACGACGCCGAAGCGATCCGTCCGACCTCACGGTAGCCGCAACCGCAGCCGGAATTGCACCGTACGGCCCATCGGCCAATTCTGCGGTACGTAGCCGGCCCGGCCGTACGTCCACGGCACCGCTTGCGTCTGGCCGTCGTTCGTCGGCACGCCGTTGCCCAGCGTATACGGAACCGAGTACCCGCCGGCTGCTTCGTACGCTGCCGCGTATAAGGGATTCCCGCCGGCATAACCCGGCGCCCCGATGAGATAGGGATTGCCCTGGTACGACGTCGGCGCGTCGTTATTCAACAGATTGACGACGTCGACGACTGCCGTCCAGCGCGGCGTGAGATCGTATTCGAGGTGCAGGTTGACGAACGTCTCGGGCGGGGAGTGCAGGGAATTCGGGAAGTCGGCTTCTGCGGTGCCGAGCGATCCGATATAGGGATTGCTGGTTGCGTTGTACGGCTCGGCCGGGTTTTCGAGGAAATAGTAGTTGTAACCGGGATCGTAATAGTTATCGTTCGGAACCTCTTCCGGCTTACCGGTCGCCGGATTGAAGACCCAGACCATCTTGCCGTTGCCGTACGGGTAGCCCGACTCGTATGAGAGCGACGGCGAGACGCGCAGCTTCCGGTCGCGCGTGTGCCATTCGTACGAAAGACTGGCGGAGAAATTCGGCAGGTAGCTGACCGGGAAGAGCACGCCGGCTGCGACCGCCGGCGCGTTGAGATCGTTGAACGCAAACTGCGAGGCGCTCGACGAATAGGCGCGGATGAAGTTCGAATCGAGGGTGAATCCAGCCGCGCTGAGCCAGAGTTCCGCGCCGCGCGCGCGCAGGCCGCCGACGTTCGTCGGGACGCCGACGCCGTTTGGCACGAGACCCGATTGCAGCGCCGAGCGAAAATTGTACGGCAGGACGTCGATCAGATTCTGCTCGTTGATGTTGAAAAGGGTCGCGCGAAACTGCATGCGCGTCCCCCCTTCGAGGGAATAGGTGAGGTCGTTTCCGATCTCCGGAGAGAGCTGCACGAACGGAGCGGGGGCATTTGTTACCGGATCCACGTTCGTCGAATCGATACGATCCGTTTCGAGCGGCAGCGGTGCGACCGTATTACGATCGTAGGTGATGCGCGCCGCGATGTTGCCGGTCAGATTGTAGGAGGCGGAGAGGTGCGGATCGAGCGCACCGTCGTCGTAGATCGACCCGGAGCTGGGAATGATATGCGTGTCGGTGAAGCGCCCGTTCGCCATGAAGTCGAGGCGCGGTGTAACGTGCCACGTATCGCCGAAATACGCGAGATACGAGATCAGCGTCGGATTCGAAGTGATGAACTCCCCGGCCGTCGGAACGACCTGATTGAGAGATGCCGTATTGGTGCGATACTCGGCTCCGAATCGAAGGTCGTGATGCTCGCCGATGATATCTTCACCGTCGTAGCCGAGGCCCGTCTCTCGGCTTCCTTGTCTCTGCGAGAGCGAGATGATACCGTCGGGCCAGCCGTTCTCGTCCCAGAACGGACCGCCCGCCTCCGCGCCGTACTGCGTTTGATAGAGCTGCGCGCGCGAGAGCGAGTGCGCGCCGTTATGAAGCCATTGCGCCTTGAGGATGCTGTACGAGCCGCGCAGGCCCGAAGCGTAATCGACGGCCGCGTTCGGATTCACTTCGCCCGGATAGCTCACGGGCGTTCCCGCAGCCGTCTGACCGTCGAAGGCGCCGACGGTTTCGCCTGCATACGGCGATCCGTATTGATCGTATGACGCCTGACCAACCAGACCCAAGATCGAGATGTCATCGTTGGAGTCGATCCGATAGTGGACGTTCGACTCCATCGAGTACTCACCGCGATTTTGGAGTGCGAGCCCGTATGTGGCCGCCTCCTCCGGATAGAACGAACCGTTGCCGTAGAGAAAATACTGACTGCCGGTCATCGTCGCGAAGGCGTAACGCCACTTCAAATCCGGCGTGGCGCCGAGCACTTGCAATGAGTTCTGCTGAAACTGCGCGCCGAGGCCGAAGCCGCTCTCCAGGGTGACGCTTCCCGGGTAGGTGCCGACCGCCGGGATCTCATCGACGACGCCGCCGAGCGAGTTGTCGCCCTGCGTCGCGTACCCTGCGAGTGTCGTCGTCGTCGAGGCAACACCAGTCGTCGGAAGCTGCGCCCCGACGATGTTGCCGCCCGGCTCCGCAATCAAGCCTTGTGGAAGAGGGACTGAGTCATAATCGAAGATCGCGTCCGAGACCTTACCGCCGCGTAGAATCGCGTTGGCGAAGGGGTCGAGGACGACGCCGGGCACTGATGCGATCGCTCCTTGCACGGTGCCGCCGACGTAGGTCGAAAGGCCCGAAGACGAGACCGGCGGTGAAAGCGCGCGCGCTTGCGCCCCGCTTACGGTGAAGGAGTCGCTCGTGCTCCCAGCGGCGAATGCGCGACTGGTCGATTGAACGCTTGCGATCGTCCGCAGCGTGGAAACCAAACGGAACGCGACGTACTGCGTTTCTCCCGGAAAAACGATCACGCCGTTCTGCTTCGCAGACCGATATCCGGTCGCTTGAACTGATACGGAATAGACGTCGGGCGCGACGCCGAGCGCGGTAAACCGGCCGTGGTCGTCGGATCTCGCGTTGTAGATCCCGGACGGTGAGGCCAGCGTCAATCTCGCGTTCGCGACGGGTGTACCGTTCGCGGTCACGACGCCGACAACCGTGCCGGTGGTCGCTTCAGCGGCACCGGACTGTCCGAATTCGCTCGCGAAAATGATGCTGAGCACGAAGAACATTCGTGCCGTAATCGGAACTCTCATGATGCTCCTCTACGGGGCGCGCGTACGCCCCGCCGATTGACGAAGTAGGTCTACGTCAGGGGTATGAGGAGCGGTGGTGCCCGTTCACCGAGTTGACGAACGTGCAAAACTTGCGTGCGGCAGCGTCTCGATGCGTCATCGCGCCGCGCGAAGATCGTCGTGTTCTCGCGCCCGAACGCACCGAGAATACGATCGAAAACGATCTCGACCAGCACCGCGCAGCGTCGAACGATCGCGCGCATTGCACGGGCGATCAGAATCGTGAAGAGCGTCGCGATCGAGGCGTGCACGAAGAGACTGAATAGTACCGGGCCGCCGAGCCAAGCCGTGCCGCCAAGGAGCCCCCCTTCGCAGAAGGCTTGTTCGCAGCTCTCCATGACGAAGACCGCGGCAAGCTGCAATATCACCACGTAGGGAACGTCTCGTATCGGCGAGCGCGCGAGGAAGCGACGGGCCAGGTCGCCCGGCCGCTGGGGGCTGCGGCTGCGGCAGCTCAGCAGCCGCCGGCATTGCCAGCCCAATAACAGCAGCGCGAGCGAGATCCCGGCGATCAAGGTGGGCACCACGCTGGAATGTACGTTGTCGGCATAACCGGGGCCAAGAATCCCGGTGTTCGCGATCGTCTCGACCAGCGGGTCCCCGACCGCGGCGCCAATGAGCGCAACGGCGATCAAGAACGGCAGGCGGGACGCGCAACGCATCGGGGAGACTTCGGCACCGAACGCCAGGGACCACCTACCGGGGCTGATAATGCTCCCGAACATGTACGTGCTCGCTGTAATCGTTGCCGTTGCTACGGCGAGCCCCACGCCTTCGCCGGCGCCGGGCGCCTTGCCGGTGATCGGAACGGTGCGCGTCGTCACCGGTTCGCCCGAAGCAATGCACAAGCTGCCGATGCCGGCGTCGCTGCTCGACACACAGGCGATCGCGAACTCGCCCGCGCTGACCAGCGACGGACTCTTGGGGGCGTTGCCCGGATTCGATCGCGATCGCAGCAACAGCATGTTCACCAACTACGGACAATTGCGCGTCTCGTTCTCAGGGATGGGCAACGATCGTGGTCTCGTCTTGGCCGACGGCGTACCGGCGCAAGACGGTTTCGGCGGTCAGATCGATTGGGCCGAGTATCCGGCGCCCGACATCACTCGTGCGGAGCTATTGCGCGGCGTCGGCTCCGCGCTTTACGGCGGCGGCGCCATCGGCGGCGTGCTCGCGCTGCAAACCTTCGCTCCCACGGCGCAAACCAGCGGTCCGGCCGCCGGCTATTTGAGGTTCAGCGGCGGGACGCACGCCTTCGCTCAAACCTATGCGCAAGCCACGGCGCCCCTCTCCGGCAAGCTTTCCGCGTCGGTCGCAGCCTTCAGCCAGCGGCTCCAATACGACGATCTTGCGCCCGGCTATCAAACCGCCCACGACAACGAGGCACAGACGCAGGAAAACATGGCGTCGATTCGCCTGCGCTACGCCGCCGATCCGCAAACGATTCTCGAGTACGGCTATCGCGGCGCGTGGGACTATCAATATGAAGGACGTTCCAACTACGACTTCTGGCGAAATCTCGTGCAGAACGCCGTTCGAATCGCGCACAGCACCAAGCAAGGCACGCTGACCGCCGGTTATTACGAGCGCAATGCGTTCGTCGTCAATCAGGCCGACGAATATCCGAGCAAACCTGGGACGCTGCTCTACACCCAATACGTTCCTACCCACGAAAGCGGCATCTCGGCCGACTGGATCGTCGAGGGCGACCGTTCGACCTTCGAGGTCCACAGCGATGCCAAGTTCGTCGGCGGCGTGAGCAATCAGTATAACGGCGCCGGCATCTTCTCGGTCGCCGGAAGCGGCACGCAAGATCTGCAGGGGCTTGCTCTGCAGGAAACTCTGCACGGCAAACGCTTCGAAATCATCGGCGGTCTGCGCGGCGACGCCATCGATCTTTTCAACGCCTCGACGCAGAAGGGAACGGTCGTCACGCCGATCGTGCCGCGCGTGTATCGCGCGCTCTCTCCCCGTTTGGCGGCGCGCTACGACCTGACCAAGCGCCTCGCCTTTCGTGCCTCGGTCGGCGGCGGATACCGCGCGCCGTATCTGAACGAGCTGGTGCGCGGCTACCAGATCGGCGCGGTGCAGTACCTGCCAAACTCGGCGCTGGTCCCCGAGCGCAGTTCGTCGCTCAGCTCGGGATTCGATTGGAGCGCCGGCGCGAACGAACTCTCGCTCGATTTCAATCACTCCTACGTGAACGACGCGATCGATTTCTGCACGATCAGCGCCACGGTGCAGATGCGCTGCAATTTCTCTCACACCCGAACGGACGGCACGACACTCGCGTACGTTCGCGCGGTCGGCGCCTGTTCGCGGGTGATGATTTCGGGAAACCAGCAATACGCCCGCATTACCGTCGGGACGCCTGGTGAAGTTGGAAAGCAACTGCCGTATGTGCCGAAGGGCTCGGCGAGCGTCGCGTTCGACTCCCAGGTCGGCGCGGTACAAACCGGTGTCGACGTCGACTATCTCGGCATGACGTGGGCTGACGATCTCAACCAGGAACCGCTCGGCACTGCGGTCACGGCGGGATTGCATGCAGTCTTTCCGCTCGAGGCGGGCGCTCGCTTGACGCTTTCTGCCGACAATGTAACCAACGCGCACTATCTCTCCAGCATCGACCGGTACGGTCCGCCGCAGGTGATCTCGCTCGCGCTCTCCGCACCGGTGGGCGGCGCGCGAGCGTTTGGTTGCGCGGGCACGCGGGAAGAACCTCCGCCGAGGAACAGCGGAGGAGTCTAACCATGAACATGCGCTCGATCATTGCGGGAGTCGCCATCGGCGCCGTGCTCGCATTTTGTTTTCCGGCAACGCCGGTCTGCGCCGACGGTGCGGCAAGCACGCGCAACTTGCTTCTGCTCGGGGGCGCTGCGGCCGCGACGTATTTGATCGTCGAGCACAACCGGAAGGTTCACCAACAGGAAGCGGAAGACGCGCAGCGCCAGGCCGCCGCGGAAGAGCAAAGCAATGACGCCTGGTCAGCCTATCATCAGGCCGAAGACGCCTATCGCCAGGAGGCGGCAGCCAACGCGGAACTCGAGCGAGAGATCGCCTACCAACACGGTGTCGTCGAAGCGCAGCGTAAGGAACTTGCGGCGCTCGACGTGAGTACGAGCGAAGCGGGCAACGGCGCCGCAACCGTCTCGTACGGGTGGGGTACGCCGTGAGAGGCACCCTCGCGCTGGCGTTTGCGCTGGCGCTTGCCGCCTGCTCGACGAGCGATCCGCAATCGACCGCGAGCGCGGTGACGCGTGCGGTTTATCAAGACGACCCCGCCGCCGTGGCGCCCTATTTCGACGATGCGTTGCAGGCGCAGGTCTCGCGTGCGAGCGTCGGCGTGCTTTCGGATCGGATGCACGCGCTTGGGAATTACACCGGGCTCACCCTGCTCGGTATGGATACCGGCAAACACGAATACACGTATCGCGCCAACTTCTCGAAGGGCACGATGGACGTCGTCGTGCGCCTCGATTCCAATGGCAGGCTCGCCGCGTATCGCGCGTCCCCGGGTTAGTGCGATGAGGTTGCGCGGCTGGCCGTGAGGAACGTGCGCGCGAACAGATCGGCCGGAAGCGGGTGCCCGAGCGCGTAGCCCTGCACGTATTGGCAGCCGGTTTCGAGCATCACTTCGAGCTGCATGGTGTTCTCGACGCCTTCGGCGACGACCGTCATGCCGAGTTCCGAAGCCAGGCGCATCACGGTAACGGCGACCGCACGCGCTTTACTGTCGACTTCGCTCTTCGTCACGAACGAACGATCGATTTTGAGTACGCTCGCAGGAACGTCGCGCACCCGTCCGAGCGAAGAACCGCCCGTGCCGAAATCGTCGATCGCGCAGTGTACACCGATTTCGCGCAGCGAACTCACGAGCGCGGCCACGTCGCCTTCGTCACTCGCAACCACGCTCTCGTTTATCTCGACGATCAGCGCGCTGGCCGGAACCGCGGTCCGCTCGAGCAGGTCCCGTATGCGATCGCGACAATGCCGATGGAGCACTTGCCGGGCGAAGAGATTGACCCACACGGCAAAATCCGGAATGTCGCGCCGCCATTCCCCGGCTTGCAGCAAACTCTGTTCCATCACGTTCCAGCCGACGTGCTCGCCGATCGAAAGGCGTTCGAGCAGTTCGATGAAGCTCGAGGGCGTAACGATTCCGCGCTCGGGGTGGATCCAGCGCAGCAGAGCCTCGGCTCCCGCTACACGCCAGTCGCGCGTCGTCTCGTCGAAGGCAAAAATCGGTTGGAAGAACGGGACGAGCTCTCGCCGTTCCACGGCGCGATGCAATTCGCCCACGAGCGACGGCGATTCACCGACCTGCAGTTCGGGTGAATAGACCATTGCATGCGTCGGCGATTCCTTCGCGCGGTCGAGCGCAATATCGGCCTTTCGCAGCATCTCGTCCGCCGACCCGGCACGAATCATCCGCACTGCGCCCATCGAAACTGAAATGAAGACGCGTGACCCGTCGGCTTCGAAGGGCGCGTCGAAAAAGGCGCGCAGTTCCGCCATGATCGCGTGCGGGCTGCGATCGTCGACTACCGCCACCGCGAACTCATCGGCGCTGACCCGCGCAATCATGTGCGAGGGCGGAAACGTTCCGCGCATGCGTATGGCCATCTGCTGAAGCACGTGATCGGCGGCGACGCGGCCGACGCCCTGGTTGAGCAGACGCATATCGTCGACGTCCATGATCACGAGCACGATCGCGGAATCGGCATGCCGGGTGATCCATTCGACCAGCCGCTCACGATTTGGCAGGCCCGTCAGCTCATCGACGAAAGCGCGACGCGAAAGACGCGCAACCAATTCCCACCGTTCTTCGCTCAGCCCCCCCAACAAGAGCGCCGTGAGCGAAGAGGCGAAGAGAAATCCCTGGCTTTGAACCGGCATCGGGGAGTGCGCCTGCAGAAGCTGCATCGCGGTCGCGCTGGCCCATGCCGTGAGCGAGGCCAGTGCAGCGCCGCGAATGCCGTACCGGATCGCAAGCCAGCACATCACGACGACCGGCACCTCGAGAATCGGCGCGTGGGTGAGCGACTCGAGATAGACACCGGCACACACCAGGATCGCAATGCCGGCGACCAAGCCGGCGATTTCGACCGCGCGCGGCTCCTGATGCTCGGCGGGCGGGTTCAGCCCGCGCCAACCGCCGAGCGTGATGACCGCCGGGACCAATGCCACGATCGACGTCACCGTGCCCAAAATCGATTGCGCCAAGGCTCGCGGTACGTCGTCCGTTGCGATGTGCCCAATCGCGACCAGCAGCGTGACGCCCAGAGAACCGGCGAGTACCGGCGCCGCGACACCGATGATACCGACAAAGACGGCGATGTCGCGCAGCGTGCGCAGCGGGAGCGTGACACGCAAACGAGTCAGCACGAACGCAACCGCATACGCAAACACCGCGGCGATGACGAGCTGCACCACGAGCGTCGATAAAAGCGCGGGAAGCGTGTGTTCGAGGACGGCGGAGCGGGCCAAGGCGCCGAGCGGAATCAGCGGCCACCAACGCCAGCCCGCGTAAAGCAGCAGAAGAACGTCGGCCGCGACGACGGCGCCGTCCGGCAGCGGCGCGAGAATCTGCCACGCAAGCAAAAATCCGGCGATATAGACCGCCGTTCTGTGCCAGCCATCCGGACGCGGCGCGAAAGAGCGCACGGACTCGAAGTTCATCCTTTCGGCCTATGGTTCCCGTTGAAAGCGAAGAAGCCCGGCCGGGCGGCCGGGCTTCCCTTTAGAAGTCGTCTTCCATCGGGTTCTCGCTGAACGTCGTTTCCTCGTCCTCGTCCTCGAAGGGCTTCTCTTCCTCGTACGAGTCTTCGTCTTCTTCTTCGATCTCGTACCCTTGCTGACCGTCGACGTCTTCCTCTTCGGGTTCTTCGTCGGCAACGAAGAGATCCTCACTCTCCGTTTCGCGCGCAGGCAGCGGAGGCGGTGCGGGAAGCGGCATCGTCGCGTCCAGCGGTTTGCTGTCGTCGATCTCTTCCTCTTCCTCCTCTTCCTCGTCGGCATCGATCTCGGTGGGATCGCCGACGCCCTCTTGCGCAGCCGCTTCCGCCAATACCTCGCGTGCCGCGACCTGCGTCTGCGAGGGTATCGGTTGATCGTCGCCCATCAAGAGGCCGATCTCCTGACGCTCGCGATCGCCCATGTCGTCGTCCTGCATGCGCACGTCGATCTCTTCGCGATTCTCGGTGAGCACTTTGACGTCGAGCGCAAGCGATTGCAGCTCCTTGATCAGCACTTTGAACGACTCTGGAACGCCCGGTTCCATCACGTTCTCGCCCTTGACGATTGCTTCGTAGGTCTTCACGCGTCCGACGACGTCGTCGGACTTGACCGTGAGCAGCTCTTGCAGCGTGTAGGCCGCGCCGTACGCCTCGAGCGCCCAGACCTCCATCTCGCCGAAGCGCTGCCCGCCGAACTGCGCTTTGCCGCCCAGCGGCTGCTGGGTGATCATCGAGTAGGGTCCGGTCGAACGCGCATGGATCTTGTCGTCGACCAAGTGCGCGAGCTTGAGCATGTAGATCATGCCGACCGTGATCGGACGCGAAAAGCGTTCGCCCGAACGCCCGTCGCACAGCCAAGTCTTGCCGTCGGGCGCCATGCCGGCGTCCTGCAGCCATTCGGCGATGTCTTCGGCGTGGGCACCGTCGAAGACCGGTGTCGCGACGTGCATGCCCAGCATGCGCGCCGCCCAACCCAGATGCGTCTCCATGATCTGGCCAAGGTTCATACGCGAGGGAACGCCGAGCGGGTTGAGTACGATGTCGACCGGCGAACCGTCTTCCAGATACGGCATGTCCTCTTCGGGAAGCACTTTGGCGATGACGCCCTTATTGCCGTGACGGCCCGCCATCTTGTCGCCCTGCAGAATCTTACGTTTCTGCGCGACGTAGACGCGCACGAGGTGATTCACGCCCGGAGAAAGCTCGTCGCCGTTCTCGCGCGAGAACACCTTGACGTCGATGATCTTGCCCTTCTCGCCGTGCGGAACTTTCAGACTGGTGTCGCGCACTTCACGCGATTTCTCGCCGAAGATCGCGCGCAGCAGCCGCTCTTCCGCCGTCAGCTCGGTCTCGCCCTTGGGCGTGACCTTGCCGACCAGAATGTCTTCCGGACGAACTTCCGCACCGATGCGGATGATGCCGCGCTCGTCGAGATCCTTGAGCGCGTCCTCCCCGACGTTGGGAATGTCGCGCGTGATCTCTTCGGGCCCGAGCTTGGTGTCGCGGGCTTCGCACTCGTATTCCTCGATGTGAATCGAGGTAAAGCGATCCTCCTTGACCATCCGCTCGGAGATCAGGATGGCGTCTTCGTAGTTGTAGCCTTCCCACGGCATGAACGCGACCAGCACATTCTGTCCGAGCGCGAGCTCGGCTTCGTCGGACGACGGGCCGTCGGCGAGCACTTGACCCGCGACGACGCGCTCGCCGAGCTTGACGATCGGCCGCTGGTTGATACACGTACCGGCGTTGCTGCGCACGAACTTGAGCAGCTCGAACACCTTCTCGGTACCGTCGTCGAGTTTGACCGTGATCCCTTTGGCATCGACCGACGCAACCGTACCGTTGACGTCGGAGACGATCAAGCTGCCTGAATCCTTGGCGGCGCGATACTCCATGCCGGTGCCGACGATCGGCGCATCGGGACGCAGCAGCGGCACGGCTTGACGCTGCATGTTCGCGCCCATCAGCGCGCGGTTCGCGTCGTCGTGCTCGAGGAACGGAATCAACGCGGTCGCGACCGAGACGATCTGCTTGGGCGAGACGTCCATGAGCTGCACACGCGACGCCGGCTCTTCGATGTACTCTTCCGCATAGCGGCAGACGACCGAGTCCGAGGTGATGCGACCGCTCACGTCGTCGACCGGAGTGTTGGCCTGCGCGATGATGTATTCGTCTTCGCGGTCGGCAGTGAGGTACACGATCTCGTCGGTAACGCGCCCGTCCTGCACGACGCGGTACGGTGTTTCGATGAAGCCGAACTTGTTTACGCGCGCATAGGTCGCGAGCGAGCCGATCAGGCCGATGTTCGGGCCTTCCGGCGTTTCGATCGGGCAGATACGGCCGTAGTGCGAGTGGTGGACGTCGCGAACCTCGAAGCCGGCGCGTTCGCGCGAGAGACCGCCCGGCCCGAGCGCCGAAAGGCGGCGCTTGTGGGTCAGTTCGGCCAGCGAGTTCGTCTGGTCCATGAACTGCGAGAGCTGCGAGGATCCGAAGAACTCTTTGATCGCGGCGACGACCGGACGGATGTTGATCAGCGCCTGCGGCGTGACTGTCTCGATATCTTGTACCGTCATGCGCTCGCGCACGACGCGCTCGAGGCGCAGCAAACCGACGCGGAACTGATTTTGCAGCAGTTCTCCGACCGAGCGCACGCGGCGGTTGCCCAGGTGATCGATGTCGTCCTTGGCAATGATGCCCGTCGCGACTTTGATCAGGCGGCGAATCACCGCGATCATGTCGGAGCGGGTGAGGCAGCGCACGTCGATCGAGGGCTCTTCCAGACCGCGATACTCGTTGATCTGGATCGTCGGCGTCGCGGCGCGTTCCTCGACGTCGGGATTCTCGATGCGATAGTGGAACTTGCCGCCGAGTTTGTAGCGGCCCACGCCGGCTAGATCGTAGCGCTTCTCGTCAAAGAAGAGCGACTCGAGCAGCTTCTCCGCGTTCTCGGCGTTCTCGGGCTCACCCGGACGAAGCTTCTTGTAGATCTCCTTGAGAGCGTCTTCGCGCGTCTTGATGTCTTTGTCTTTGTCGATCGAGTTCTGAATCAGCGGCGAATTGTCGAAGAGCGCGAGAATCGCATCGTCGCTCTCCCAATTCAAACCGAGATCCGGACGCGAAAGCGCGCGGATGAACGTCGAAACGTAGATCTTGCGGTTCTTGTCGATGCGTACGCCGATCGTGCCTTCGGTCTCGTCGTTTTTGGTGCCGTTGTCGGTCTCGAACTCGATCCAAGCGCCACGATTGGGGATGATCGTCGCGTTGTAGGTCGGGCGCGCGTTGGTATCGACGTCTTGGCTGTAGTAGACGCCCGGCGAACGCACGAGTTGGCTCACGATCACGCGTTCCGCGCCGTTGATCATGAACGTGCCCTTGTCGGTCATGAGCGGGAAATCGCCCATGAAGATCTCTTGGTCGGGGATGCCCTTGATTTCGCCCGACTCCGCCGTGATCAAACGAACGCGAACGCGCAACGGTGCGCTGTACGTCATATCGCGCTCTCGGCACTCTTCGATCGAATACTTGGGTTCGCCGAGCGAATGCTCTCCGAACTCCAGGATAAGGTTGCCGGTGAAATCTTTGATCGGCGAGATCGACGCGAACGCTTCCGCCAGCCCGTCCGTTTTGAACCAATCGAAACTGGCCTTCTGCAGTTCGATCAGGTTCGGAATTTCGAGCACGTGCGGAATCTTCGCAAACGTGTGCCGTCCGCGTTTGGGGCCCGGATCCGGCGGCTGTTCGATCGTGAACGCTCCCGCCGCCATCGGGAACGAGCTGGGCACGGCGGTCGTCGTTACGCCGGCATTGGGCGCAGGACGCTCCGTGCGCTTCGACTTGCCCTTGGTCGCCGCGGAACTTTTCGCGGACGTTTTGGGTGCCGTCGTTTTCGCCATTATCTCTCTCTTACTGACCTTTGAGGGTTCGGGCACGCTGTGCTGCACAAGCAAAAGAGGCCGAGCTCGTCCCCCTCGTCGTAGGAGCTGACTCGTCCTTCTTTAATTATCGCGGCTTAGGCGCCCCGGGGCATAGGTAAAGAGTCTAGCACCGCCCCGAGGCAGCGTCAAGGATCGGCTCCGAGAGCGGTTACTTCGAGGAACGGCTACTCCGCGGTGCCCTCAGGCACCCAGGGGCGCCGGCGCCGGAGCTGCTCCCACCACGCTCCGCCGAGCAGAGCAAAAAGGACGCCCGGCAAGAGGAGCGAGCCGACGAATGCCAGCGCCTGCAGCGCATACGGATGCGTGTGATGACTTCCTAATCCGCCCACGCACGGTTCGTGCGCCTTCGGCGCTCGCGCTTCCTGCGCTTCGAACCTCGAGCCGCATCGTGCGGCTTACACGGCGAAGAGCACCTTGCCGCCGCGTCCCGCAGCCTCGGCCGCCTTGAGCGCTGCCGAAGCGTCGCGCAAGGGATAGACTCCGGCAACCGGCAACGGCAACTCGCCCGCCAACGCAAGCTCGAAAACTCGGCGGACCAGGCCTTCGCGCTTTTCCGCGTTGCGCTGAATCCAAGCGTTCAGCCAAAAACCGCGAACGACCGACTCCTGAGCGATCATCAAGCCGGGCGCGAGCTTCATCGAGGAGCCGGAAAGGGCGCCGAAAACGATCAGCTCGCCAAATTGGGCAAGCAGTTTTTGCAGACCCACCGTCTGCGGTCCCGCGACGGAGTCGACGATGCGTGCGAATCCCGCGCCGCCGGTCAGCTCGTGCGCCTCCTTCTCCCACCCTTCGTGATCGGTCACGACGATAAACCGCGCGCCGTATTTCTTCAGCTCTTCCGCAGCCTCGGGACGCCGAACGAAATTGACGATGTTCACGCCATGGCGCTGCGCGAGCAACATCAGCATCTTGCCGACAGCGCCGTTCGCGGCGGTCTGCGCGATCCACATGCCCGGTCGCGTGCGCAGGTCGTCGAAGAGCACGAGCGTCGAGAGCGGCATCGCCAGCAGTTGACAGGCGCGATCGTCGTCGATCCCCTCGGGCACCGGCACCAGCGCGGCGCTATTGGCCACGATGTCCTCGGCCCACGCGCCTTTGGCGGTGCCGGCGTACCGCTTATCGCCGATCCGGCCCAGGAATTCGGTGCCGCCGATCGCCGGCAGCTTCGGGCGTACGCCGTAGATGCCGCGGATCGTCGCCAGATCGTGGTTGTGAATCGGCGAGCGCACCATCCGGAGCAGAACTTCTTCACCCTCGCGCGGTGCGGGGACTGGGACATCGGTCGGTACGACGACTTCAGCGGGCTCACCGAAGCGCGCATACTGCAATGCAATCATGCGCGCTTCTTCGAGTCCATCGGACGGAGTCCGCTAGAGGTGGACGGTCGTCGTCAGCCAGACCTGACGGGGGAGGAGTGAGAGCAGACTATTGTACGAATTCGGCGGAGGATAGTATCCGTTCTGAGCAATCACCGTACCGGCGTTCGTGTATTGGTAAATTCCGGCGTCGTTGTTGAACAGGTTGCTGATACCGAAGTTGAGCGTGATATCTTTCACGGTCTTCGAGATGTTCGCATTGGCGTACCAGAAGGCCGGACGATAATATGAGTTGTTGTTGCCGACGTAGTAACCGTCGATCCGGGCCGTCCACGCACCCTGCCGGTTGTTGTAACCCAGTCCGAGGGTCGCCGTGTCGGTCGGAATCCCGTAGAACTGCTGACCGTTGATGTAGCCGGGATTGTTCAGCAACACCGTTTGCGAGAGGCCCATGTAGTATGCCGTTTGCACGGTGTAGTTGCCGTCGATCTCGAGCTGACGGGTGATCGGGTACTTCGCGTAGACGTTCACGCCGCGATACTGCGCCTGTCCCGAATTCGTTGCCACGATCTCGCCGAGACTGCTCATCGTGTAGCCGGTGCCGCAGCCGCCGGGGCCATTGAGCGTATCGAGCACGGTCGTAAAGTAGCCGGGATTCGCCGCGTTGAACGCCGCGAGTTGCGCCGCCGGCGCAGCGGAGAGCGGCGCGATACCCGAGATGATCGGATTCGTCTCGATCGTGTTGTAGGCATCGACTTCCACCGTCGCCTGATTGGGGAAGCGATGCGCCAGCGCGGCCTCAATGTCGTCGGCCTGCTCCGGCCTTACGGACGAACCGGGCGCATTCACGGCCGGAACCGGAGCATCGCAAGCAACGCCGCTCGTCACCATGTCGGTGAAGATACCGCCCGAAAGGTGCGAGTAGAGCGCGCCGAGTCCCGGGTTCGGATACAAGCCGCCGGTATACAGGACCGGATCGGGCGAGATCGACGCGGCGCCCCCCGTGATGCGCAAGACGTTCGCCGAATCAGGCCGGTAGACGAGCGAGACGCGCGGGTCGAAGCTCGTCGTGCCGGAGACCTTCGAGTCGTCGAGCGTCAAGTCCGTGAAGACCGAGAAGTGATTGCTCGCGTCATAGGTGTCGTGGATGAAATAGTTCGTATCGCCGAACGGAAACCCGGCGTAACAGTTGCCGAAACACGGCACTCCGTCGGCGGGCCACTGGTTCGTTTCGTGCATCTGGTGTTGGAAGGACATGCCGAACGTAAAGTCGTTCTTCCGGCCGGGGTAGTCGTCGCTGATCAGGCCGCCGTGCGTGTACCACGTATCCTGTTCCGCAGCCAGATAATCGTCCACGTCAGGTTTCTCGTTGTACTCGCTGTAGGTGTCGACGTAGCCGTCGATCGTGAGCGTTCCCGCCCCGATTTGGCGCGTGATACGCGCGTGATAGTCTTGGTCTAGATCGTTATGAAAACCGCCCGGCCCCTTGTCCCACGCTCCCGAGAAGTCCGATGCGAACTGCGGCGCCGTGAGACACTCGAATCCAGCGGCGTTGTTGTAGAGCACGGCGATCGGATTCGGGTTGGCGGCGGAATCGCAATTCGTCTCCGTTCCACTCGGCTTCAATTTGAAATTGTAGCCGCCGCTCGAAGCGTAGCTGTTGGCCTGGCTGAGCATCTGGCTATACGGCATCCAATAAGCCTCTCCGTTGCCGACGCCGTTGGCGTTGGAATTCGCGCCGTAGAATGAGACGAGCACCGAGGTCTTCGAGTCGACCTGATACGTCAGTTTCGCAAGCGCGTTCTTGTTCATATAGTCGCTGCCGACGTCCGTCGTGCACGCTGCGACGTCATCGGGCAGAAGTGATGGCGGCATACTCTTGCCGTAAAGCGTCGCCGTCGGCGAACCAACGCCGGCACAATCGGCCGCGTCTTTACCGCCCAGCGATTTGATGAAATCCGCGCCCGAAAGCATCGCGGTCTGTAAAATCGGGCCGTTGACCTCGCCCTGCGACCCTTCGACGCCATAGGCCCCCGCGAAGCCAAGTTTTCCGGCGGTTCCCGTGTACGAGAATCCGGTCATCAGCTTGCTCAGATCGCCGTAGCCCTGCAGAAGCGTGAAGTGATCCGTCGGCGTCGGATTGAGCGTCTCGAAGTTCACCGAACCGGCAAGCGTCGGCACGCCGTAGAGCCCGGTCGCGCCCGAGCCGAGTGTGACGCCGATGTTGCTCATGCCCCAAAACTCTGCGAGCTGGTAGTCGAACAGGCTGCCATTGGTATTGTACGGGCACGGGGCGGTGCCGATCGGGTTATTCGCCGCCGGGCACGCGCCCAGCGGGCCGACGGGGTGGCCGTCGATCAATGCGACGCTCTCCGAGGGATCGAAGCCTCGCAATTGGATATTTTCATCATCGCCGACCGAGTTGCTGGTCGTGGATGTAACGAACGGTACCGTTCCCAGTGCATCGCCCGCGCGCATGTAGTTTTGATCTTGCAGAATGCTCGGATTCAGATTCTTGTTGATTGTCGCCGTGCTTGCCAGCGCGGTGTTGGTGGCTACCGAGACGACGGCGATCTGTTTCAGACCGGTCGTCGCCGGCGTAAGCGCCGTCTGCATCTCGACCGCAGCCTGTCCCGGTTCGACATGCAAGATCGGGATCAGCGTGGTCTGGTAACCGTTGGCGGTAATCAGCAGCGAATAGTCGCCCGGTCCGACGCCGGCAAAGGAAAACGATCCGTCTTTCGCCGTCGCCGTGGTTGCGACGACGGTTTCGCCTTGGCGAAGCGCGACGCTCGCGCCTCCCACCGGCAGCCCGGCGCTCGTTTCGAGAATTCGTCCGGTAACGGTGGCCCCGGCGGCGGGGGGCTGCGCCAGCGCCGGCGATAGCACAAAAGAAAATGCGAGCAACAGTGCCGCACAAATCCGTACACTCATATGTGAATCAGTACGGCCCGAAATTTAACTGGCGTTTATCGCGCGCTTAAGAAAAGCTATGTTTTCGGCGTTCATGTCCGCGTCATGGTAGCGCCGTAGAATTCTGACCGTGCCTATGCTCGTAGCACTGCCGCCGCACGCGGTTCCGATCGTAAGCCGCTTCGATTATGTCCAGGTCGATGCAGAGCGAGATCGCGTCTACGCGGCGCACACGGGTAGCGAGGCGTTGGTGATCGCCGACGGTGTTCGCACGATGAAATTGATCGCCACGATTAGCATCGCCGTCGTCGATCCCAACACGCTCAAAGTCATTAAGATCATTAAGACGCCGCAGATCGCCAACGACCATCCTTTGGTGTTCAGCCCGCGGTTGAACGAGCTCGTCGTCGGCGGGGCGACTTTATCGAAGGATTAAGGATCGCGCCCTGAGCAAGGGACGCGAACCCGCGTTCTGAAGAGCTCGCCTCATGCGCGTGATGATCGTTGAAGATGACACCGCGTTGCGACGGCTTATCGTTCGGGGTCTGCAAGAAGATGGCCACGTCGCCGACGCGCTCCCCGATGGTCGCGAGTGCGCTGACTATTTGATCGCGACGTGTTACGACGTTGCGATCCTCGACCTCAATCTTCCTCATCGCGACGGTCTCGCCGTGCTTCGCGAGCTTCGTGAACGCGGTATCGGTACGCCGGTTCTGCTTCTCACGGCGCGGGTGGATGCTCGCGACGTCGTCGACGGACTCGACGCGGGCGCCGATGACTATCTTCGCAAACCGTTCGCGCTCGATGAACTGCACGCGCGCCTTCGGTCCCTCGCCCGCCGCGCGCCGACCTGGAGCGACGATCTGCTGCGCTGCGACGATCTCGTCTTCGATCGCCGCTCGCGCGAAGCTCGCCGCGGCGAGCGTCCGATCGACCTTACATCCAAGGAGGTCGCCTTGCTCGAGACGCTGCTGCGCAATGCTGGGCGTACGGTGACGCGGGAGGCATTGATTGATGCGGTGTGGGACCGTTCCACCGATCCCGCTTCGAATGTCCTCGACGTGTATGCGCGCCGGTTGCGGATGAAACTCTGTGCGATCGGCGAGCCGCCGCTGCTCCACACGGTTCGCGGCATCGGGTTCAAGTTGGGACCGACCGGGTGAGCCTGCGCCGGCGTATCGCGCTCACGATAACGGTGCTCGTCGCCGCGAGCTCGATCGTCTTCGCCGCGATCTCGCTTGTTGTACTGGAACGTACGCTTCGCGCCGAACTCGACGCGAAACTGACGACGCTTGCGCTCGCGGTGGGCGAAATCGCCGACGTTCACCACGGCGTGCTTTCGATCGACGCAAGAGATGTTCTCCAAATCAAGCGCCTCCACGTGCCGGAAGAGCATATCGCCGTGCTCGACCGCGAGGGTCGCCTTTTCTACGGCGAAGCCGTTCCCACCGGCGCGCAGGCCGCGGGCTATCGCTTCGCGCGGACGACCAAACTCGACATGACGACCGCCGGCTTCGGCACGGTCGTAACCTGGCAGAGCGATCGGTGGATCGCCGACGTGGCGCGCGCGAGCCTTACGACGTTCAGCTTGGTCGGCGTCGTGCTGGTGATAATCGCCGCTCTTTTCTCCCGAGCCCTTGCAAACGCGATGCTCGGTCCGGTAGAACGAATCGCGCAACTCGCCGAGCAGATCGAAGCGCGCGATCTCTCCAAACGGATACGGACCGGCGGCAACGACGAACTCTCGCGCCTGTGCGCGAGCTTCGATCGCATGCTCGACCGGCTCGAGGCCAGCTTCGAAACCGAGCGCCGTTTCGTCGCCGATGCATCGCACGAACTGCGCACGCCGCTCGCCGTGGCGCGCGCTGAAACCGATCTGGCATTACGGCGTCCGCGTGACGCGCAGAAATATCGCGCGGCGCTGGAATCGATCGACGGCGAGTTGACGCGGATCGAGCTTCTGGTCGACGGCTTGCTGGATACGATGCGCGATCGCGCGGTCGTGGCGCGCGAACCCGTCAACGTCGCCGCGGTCGTCACGCGCGTGGCCGAGCGGATGCGAAATACGGCGCGTGAGGTTCGGGTCGCGGTTCATGGCGACCGAGCCGTCGTGCGCGGGCACGGCGATTCGATCGAGCGCGCAACGACCGCCGTCCTCCACAACGCGGCGACGCACGGCGGGGGAGGGACGATCGGCGTACGGATCGTGGCCGATGCCAGGTGGGTGCGCGTCGACGTCGCCGACGACGGTCCCGGATTTTGCGGCGAGGCGCTCGTTCACGCGACCGAACGATTTTGGCGGGCGGACTCCGCGCGCTCGCGCGGCGGAACGGGTCTAGGCCTCTCGATCGCCCGCGTTCTGATCGAAGCCCACGGCGGCGAGGTCCGTTTGGCGAACGGACCCGGCCGTGGAGCCGTTGTCAGCCTGCTCCTACCCGCGAACTAATCTCGCTCGTCTTCCTCTTCTTCGTCGTCCTCGTCCTCGTCCTCGTCTTCGTCTTCGTCTTCGTCGTCTTCGTCGTCTTCGTCGTCGAATTCGAACGCGTCGTCTTCTTCCTCGTCAGGCGACATCTCGTCGACCGCGGCATGAATCTCGCGGTACATCGCCGCGATCTCACGGCCGAGCTCTTGACCGCTGCGATCGGAGCTGACGTTCTTGAGCCATTGGTCGAGTGCGGCAATCGTCAAGTGCATGGCGATCACGTCATTGGTTGGGGCATCGACTTCGAGTTCCATCTCACCATCCTTTCAACTACTTCGAGCCTATGTCAATGCTGTTTAAACCGGCGTTAAGACCGGGCATTTTGGACGGAAGGCCGCGTTTTCCGAAACCGCGTATATACTTAGCCGGTTAATGACATCCATGCGCAACCCTTTCGCCCACCGCGACGACGCCCCGATCGCGTTGATCACGATCACCACCATGCTCGGCCTGATCATGGCGATCATCGATACCACGATCGTGAACGTTGCGCTCGACACGATCGGGGGCAATCTGGGCGCCTCGGTCGACGAAGTCTCATGGGTCGCGACCGGCTACATCCTTGCCAACGTGGTCGTGATGCCCCTCAACGGCTGGCTCACCGCCTTCCTCGGCCGCAAGCGCTTTTATGCTGCCTCGCTCGCGCTCTTCACGATCGCTTCCTTTCTGTGCGGTACGGCGACCAGCATCACCCAGCTCGTGATCTATCGCGTGATCCAAGGTATCGGCGGCGGCGCGCTGCAGCCGACCGCGCAGGCGATTCTCTTTGAAACCTATCCCCCCGAACGGCGCGGCGCCGCGATGGCGATCTTCGGACTAGGCGCGATGGTCGGCCCGGCAATCGGTCCGACGCTCGGCGGCTACATCGTGGATAATGCGAGCTGGCCGCTGATTTTCTTCATCAACATCCCAATCGGCATCGCAGCCGTCATGATGACGATGATGTTCATTCCCAATCCCAAATACATCGAGAAGCCGAAGGCCGGCCTCGATTTTACCGGACTGGGCCTGATGACCGTCGGATTGGCATCGCTGCAGTACGTGCTTGAGCGCGGGGAACACGACGACTGGTATAGCTCGAACACGATCACGATCTTGACGATCGTTTCGATCGTCGCCCTCGTGCTGTTCATCTGGAAAATGACCCGCGACCGCCATCCGCTGGTGAACCTGCACGTCTTCAGGTACCGCTCGTTCACGATCGGCAACATTCTCGGCATCATCAGCGGCTTCGGCCTGTTCGGGACCAACCTCATCTTGCCGTTGTTCTTTCAGCAGATCCTGAATTTTACGGCGTTCGATACCGGCATGGCGCTGTTGCCCGGCGCGATCTCGACCGCGATCAGCATGCTGATCATCGGCCGGATCCTCAACCGCATCGATCCGCGGCTGTCGATCGCATTCGGGTTCTTGGTTTTCGGGTATTCCACGTGGATGCTCGGTGGTTTGAACACCAACGCCGGCTACTGGGACGTTTTCTGGCCGCGGCTCATTCAGGGCTTTGGCCTCGGTTTTCTGTTCGTACCGCTCACGACCGTTTCGCTCGGCGACGTCCCGATTTCAGAAATGGCCGGCGCAACCGGCGTGTACACGCTGGTTCGCCAAATCGGCGGCAGTTTCGGCATAGCCATTCTCACCACGCTGCTGGTGCACCAGACCGCGGTCGCCTGGAACGAGCTCGCGTCCGGCGTGACGCAAACGCACGGGTACTCGATCAACACGTTGACCTCGATCGTGGCGCAGCAGTCGACGATGATCGCCTACGACTATCTCTTTCGCGTGACCGCAATCATTTTTGCGCTGGCGACGCCGCTCGTGTTTCTCATCCGTGTGAAGCAGCGAACGGCCGGCGCTCCCGCCGGCGCGGTGGCGGCGGCGGACTAACTAGCCGAGAAACGCTCCAGTGCATCCAGCACGTCGGTGCTCGAGGGTGGATGCCTTCGGTAGGCTTCGATGCGGTAGTTCAGGACGCCGGCGTTCGCTTTGGTGAACGCCCCGATGCGCCGGTCGAGCTTGCGGCGGTAGACCATCGGTCCTACCAAATGCAGCGTTTCCGCAGACGGTTCGTCGTAATATTCCGGCCAATGCGCAAGCCAGATCCCGATCGTCGGCCGTCCGCCCATCGCGATCGCGGCATGCAGCGGGCCCGAAGCAACGCCGACGTAGGCATGCGCCGCGCGTATCAGCGTCACCAGCACGTGCGCAAAGGGCAGATCGAGATCCGCGAAGAGATCGGTGCTCGTCGGCGCGAGGCCGCGTTCGCGACCGATCGCCGCACTGGTGCGCTCGTCGATCGTCATGATCCGAGCCAGCGGATCGCGCCGCTGCAGCTCGCGCGCGAAGCTCGCAACTTCGCGCTCGGGCCAGATCTTGTCGACTTGCGTGTGCCCGCCCGACGAAACGAGATAGAGCCGCGCGCCGGCATCGACGAAGTCGCGCAAGCGCGCTTCGATGCGTTCGGTCACGCCGGCGGGGGCCCGAAAGGCGAGCGAACTGCGCAGCGGCAGCGAGAAGTCGGTCGCGGCAAGCCGTTGCGGCGAGACGATGCGGCTCGCCAGATAGCGGGCTTTGGTCTGCCACGGATAGGGAGTGCGTCCGGTCATCTCCGGATACCGGCACACGAGCACCGCATCGATGCCGCGATCGAGCATGCGCGATTTGAGCGGCTCGGGTACGTCGAGCCGCCACGCACCGTCCGGCGGATGATCGAGGTCGATTCCGAAGTGCGGCGACGCGCCGAACGTCGACCCGTCGCCGAGCGCGCGCGAACCCGAGAAGAGCGGGCGCACACGCTCGCCTTCATCGTAGAGATGAACGAAATCGTCACCGAAACGAGTGAGGAAATACTCGTTCGAGGGTTCGAGGAGCGGCACGACGTGCGAGAGATGTACGAAGTCGCCGAAGCCGTGCGGCCAGTAGATCAGCACGCGCCGGTTCCTTACCCCGCCGAATGCGCCGCCGTCATCGGAATAGACCGGCAGCTCCATCGTATAGGGCGGCGGCGCGGTATGGCGGCGACCGAAGAGACGCATCATTCGGCAAGCTTTTCGGCCGTTTGGTAGGAAACTACTTGCCAATGCTTTCAGTCGGCGTCGATGCCTGGAACCTTCCCGGCGATCACCGCGGCATCGGTCGATACCTGCGCGCGATCCTGCATCAGTGGCACAGAACGTTTGCCGATCGTGTCAAGGTGACGCTGATCGTTCCGGAGCTGCTCACGTGGACGGTGCGCAGCCGTTACCGCCGGGAAACCAACGGGGAAAATTTCGCGGTGGTCTCACGCGCGCTGCACGGTCGCGCCAAGCTCGACGTGCTTTGGTTTCCGTGGAATGGCTGCAGTTGGACGAATTTCACCCTGCCTGCGGTCGCGACGCTGCACGATGCGACCAATTTTGCCATCCCCGGGTACGCACCGCAAACGCAAGTGATCTTTCGCAACGCGGTCGCCCATTGCCGTTCGCTCATTACCGATTCGGTTTTTTCTGCGACCGAACTCGCGCGCGAGCTTTCGATTCCGCTCGAGCGGCTCACGCCGGTTCCGCTCGGCGTCGATCTGCCGGCCGATCCGCAAACGAGTGGCGCCGAGATCGCGCGCGCGCATCCGTACGTACTCTTCGTCGGCACCGCCGAACGGCGCAAGGGCGTGGACATCTTGGTACGGGCGATGGACCGCGTCCAGCGGCACGACCCATCGCTGCGTTTGGTGATTGCCGGGTCACGCGGCGACGGCTTGACCGGCGGCGAAACGATCGCGATGGAAACGCCCGGATTCATCGACGACCGGACGCTGGCCGCGCTCTATCGCGATGCCGAACTCTTCGCCTTCCCCTCGCGCTACGAGGGCTTCGGCCTACCGGTGCTGGAGGCGATGGCACACGGAACACCCGTTATTACGACACGGGTCGCGGCGATACCCGAGGTCGCCGGCGATGCAGCGCTCTACGTCCCGCCCGACGACGACGCGGCGCTTGCCGACGCGATCGCGCGCGTCCGCGGCGATGCGGCGCTGGCAGCCTCGCTGCGTGAGCGCGGTCGGCTTCGCGCCGCCGCGATGCCGTGGACGCAAACCGCGGAAAGGACACTCGAAATATTGGAGCAGGCTGCATCGTGAGCGCCGGCATCCGATTGGCGAGCGGACTCGCGATCGCGGACGGACGCGCGCTGCTCGTCGCCTCGACGTACGCATCGCATTCGCAGCCGCTTTGGAATCTGCCCGGCGGACGCGTCGCGCCGGGCGAGCTGCTCTCCGAAACGGTCGTTCGCGAGGTGCGCGAAGAAACGGGGCTCACGGCCACGGTGAACGAGCTCGCGTACATCAGCGAGAGTTATGACGGCGCCACGCACGTCATGAACGCGACCTTCGCGATCGACGTTCGCGGCACGATCGCGTTACCCAAAAGCAGCGATCACATCGTCGCAGTCGAGTGGGTTGCGATCGACCGCCTCGCCTCGCGCATCGCGATCGCGGTGGTGCGCGATCCGCTGATGCGCTACTTACGCGATCGGACGCGCTATTTCGGCGTTGCGGACGCCGGGGTCACGATCGTCTGGCCGGAAGAGGCCGGCTAAGCGGAGCGGCGGATTTCCCATTGCTCGCGGTCGAGCACGTAGCCGAGGACGTCGACCGGCTGACCCTGCACGGTGGCGCCGCGCGGTAAGACGCCGTCCTCCGCAAAGCCGGCACGCGCGAGCACGGCACGCGACGAGCGGTTCTCGGGCACGCAGTAGGCACGCAGCTTGCGCAAGTGCAGCCGCGAGAAGGCTTCGGCGGCAATTGCCCGCACGCACTCGGTTGCGATGCCGCGGCCGCGCGCCGACTGCACGACGCTGTAGCCGACTTCGGCCGAACCGGTGGCGCGCTCGCCGACGCGCAGCGACGTCCAACCCACGGGCTCGCTCACGCCTTCAAAAAAAATCAGCCATTCGAAGCGGCCCCATGCGCCTTGCTCGAGCCGTGCCGGCCGCGCCGCAACCATACGCCGGAACTGCGCTAAATCGACGTCAGGCAGATCCTGAAACTCGCGCAAACCCGGTTGCTGGAGAACCTGCCACAGCACCGCCGCGTTTTGGGTGGTCACCGGGACCAAACGCAGCCGTTCCGTCAAGAGGACCCGCATAGCCCTAGTCATTTTCCCTCGCACGCGTGATCCATGCATAGAGGAGGATGACGATGGTCGATTTGATGGCGACGGTCACGAGCCGCCCTACGTACTTCATGGGGACGCACACCAACGCCGAACACGAGGAGTTCTGGGCCCAAACCGCTGCCGGCCCGATCGAGGTAATCGACAACGTCGACATCGCGCCCCGCGTGCCGGTGAGCCCGGGCGATCGGATCGAGGTACGCGGCGAGATGGTGCGTGACCCCGGCGCGCCGGCGCCGATCGTGCACTGGACGCACCACGACCCCGCGCATCGTCACCCCGGCGGGTTCATTCGATTCCGCGGGCGCGTATATGCGTAGCACCGCCGCGGGCCAGCAGCTCGGGTACGGTGACGAAGCGGAACCCTTCGCGCCGCAGCCGGTCGATGATCAGCTGCGTCGCCTCGATGTCGGTGTGGCGGTCGCACGTTTTGGCGGGTATACGGCCGCCGCAGACGATGCCGCGGTTTCCGTCGTGCAGCACGACGATCGATCCGTCCCGCACGTAGGGAACGATACGGTCGGCGATCGTTTGCGGCGGTGGTTGTTCCCAATCGTTGGCGAGCGGCACCGACCACATCACCGGCGTGTACCCCATGCGCCGCACTTCGTCGAGCACGAGCCAGTCGCGCGCGCCGAACGGCGGCCGCATGATGCGCGGGCGAACGCCGGCCGCGCGATAGATCGCTTCGTCGGTGCGGGCGAGCGAGGTACGAACGCGCGCCGCGTCCATCCAGATCAGATGCCCGTGCGACCAGGTGTGATTCCCGATCGCGTCACCGTCGCGCACCTCACGCCGCACGACCGCCGGGTAGGCTGCCACCGCCCGGCCGACGACGAAGAACGTGGCGTGCACGCGCTCCTTTTCGAGCACGTCCAGAATCGCGCTGGTGTACGGCGGGTTCGGTCCGTCATCGAAGGTCAACGCGACAACCCGTTGGTCTCGCGGTCCGCTCACCAGCGTTCGCCCGAAGATCTGATTGCTCGGGCTTTCCGAAAACTCGTAGAACCAAAACCCGAGGAGCGCCATGGCCGCGCAGGCTACCAACGTCTGCATCGCGACGCGCGCACCAAACGTCATTTCGCGTTCGTTCCGCGCATCAGCGAAGCACGTATCGCCGCGATCTTCGCGCGGAACGCGATCGGGCCGAAGTTGCGAAAATCATCGACGATTTGTTGGTAGTGCGGATCGGCGAGCTGCGTACTGCGCAATTTGAGCAGATCGTTGGGATTCGTTTTGCGCAGATCGATGGTGAACTGCCGTCCCGCGGTCGTCGCCCAATAGTGCGGGTCCGTAAAGGTGACGGTGCGATCCCCTTGCTTGAAGTCGGCGAGCTGCTTTACGTACACGGTGTAATGGACGCTCGTGTTTCCGCGCGGCGGGCGATCGACCAAATCCCAGACGCCGTCCTGGACGAGCCTTCCGAAGAAGTAACTCACGTCGGTGGTTACCTCGCGCGGAGCGGTAATCGAGATCTGCTTTCCGGCGTACGTGCGGATCACGTATTGAAAGGTCGAAATTCCCTCGACGTCTTTCGTACGATACGCTTCTTCGTAGATCGGCGGCTTGTCGTAGAGGATCGTGAGATCCGCGTACAGGGCGCTCGGCTGCTGCACGATGCGCGCAACCCCGTTGAGCCGCGAGAGCTCGCCGCCGCCGTAGATCTTGATCCCGATAACAGTCATTACGACGACGAAGATAAAGATGGCCCAAGGAACGACGACCGTACGGCGGAGCATGAGGGGCGTCCTTACTGATTCCGCGCGACCGCTTCCTGGTCGAGCACGTCGTTGACGAGCCGGTCGGCAAGCTTGTTCAGCTTCCGCGGCACGTGTTTGATGTCGACGTGCTCGAAGCGCCGGAGCAGCGCCTGCGCACGGCGATGGAGCGGTTGCAGGTCGGCGTGCTTCACGCGGTACTCGCCGCGCATCTGCTTGACGACCAGCTCGGAGTCGAGCCGCACTGCGATACGCCGAAATCCGTGCTCGGCCGCGCGCTCGAGCCCGATACAGAGGGCGGTCCATTCCGCAACGTTGTTGGTCGCCGTGCCAAGATAGCGACCGATTTGGTCGAGAATCGTGCCGTCGGCATCGATCAGCACCGCGCCGCTGGCCGCCGGTCCCGGGTTACCGCGAGAGCCGCCGTCGGCAAACAGGGTCGCCTCGGCAGGGAGAGAGTCGAAGAGCGTTGCCATCTCGTTTCGAGCGTGTTCGGCGTAGGTATAATCCAGCCATGCGACACGTACTTTTGCGCGGCTTTGCCGCTCTTGTGTTCCTCTCGCTCGCCGCGACCGCGACCCCGGCGTGGGCAGCGAGCACGTTCTACGGCTTGACGATTCACGTCTCGACCAACAATATCAAGGTCGAGGACCCCCGCACGAAGCAGGTGCTGAGCTTCGAGATCCTGCCGGCGTTCGATCAAGTCTTCTCGGCCGACGGTAAGACGACGTATCAGATGAAGGACGTGCATGACGGTCAATACGTCGGCATCATCTACGATCAGAAGGCGCTCGGCGTGCGCCACGCCGACAAGATCTACATCATGAACAACGCCAACCAACGCATTCGCGTGCCCTAGGGAAGCTTTGAAGAAGTCGCTGTACCGATCGCAAGGAGCATTTTCCGGTGCGAATCGAGGCGCATCCGAGGGAGCATAGCAACGCGCTCTGTGACCGAGGATGCAACGAAGACCCGCACCGGAAAATGCCCTTGCCCGAAGGGTTATGGTCGCGATGGCGCATCTCCATCGTCGTCGGCTCGGTCACAGAACACCCTGGCTATGCTCCCTCGCCGACTCCTCGGATCTGTGGCCATCGGGGCCATAACGATCGGTGCATGGACTTCTTCAGAGCTTCCCTAAGGGTGGCGGACAACCCGGATTTTGCGCAGCCGATCGTCGTGCGGTCCTTGAACGCGCACGCCGGCTTTGAGCTCCAGACGAAGGTAGTCGATTAGATCCGCGGTGATCTCTTCGCCCGGCGCGATCACCGGGATACCGGGCGGATAGGGCGAGATCGTCTCGGCGCAAATACGCCCGGCCGACTTGCGAAAGTCGACGAACTCCGTATCGGCCAAGAACGCATCGCGCGGGAGCATGCGCATCGGCGGAATCTCCGGGAGCCGGTAGGTTTCGCGCCGGAGACGCTGCTCGAGAATGCCCGAGGGTGCGTACATGTCGAGGGGACGATCGTCGCGCGCCATCTCCGCAAACGCGTTGACGAAGCGATCCGCGGCTTCGGATGTCGTTCCGATCGTGAAAAGCGCGACGACGTTGAAGAGATCGGCCAGTTCGACTTGGATGTTATACCGGCGCCGCAGGATCTCCGACGCTTCGTATCCCGTGTATCCCAAGTCGGTGACGCGCACGGTAATCTTCGTCGGGTCGAGATCGAAGACGCCTTCACGTCCTTGAATTTCTTCGCCGAAAGAGTAGACTCCGTCGATCTGATTGAGCCGGCTGCGCGTTTCGTGCGCGAGTTCGATCGTGCGTGAGAGCAGCGCGGCGCCTTGGGTCGCCATTTGCATCCGCGCCACGTCGAGTGAGGCGACCATCGGCAGATTGGGCGAGGTCGAGAGAAACATCTTGAGCACGGCCTTGAGTCGATCCAGCCGCACGCGGTCGCCGATCTGGTGCAGCATCGCGCACTGCGAAAAGGCCGAGAGCATCTTGTGGGTCGAGTTGATCGAAAGATCCGCCCGCGCTTGCGTGGCCGAAAGCGGCAGCGCCGGATGAAAGTGGAAATGCGGACCCCAGGCTTCGTCGACCAACAGCAGTTTGCCGGCTTTGTGGGTGATGCGTTCGATCGCGGCCAAGTCGGCGGCGACGCCATAGTAGGTGGGCGAGACGAGGTAGACCGCTTTGAGATCGGGATGCTCCTCAATCGTGCGCTCGACCGTTTGCGGCGTCACCGCGTTATCCATGTGCATGTCCTGATCGACTGCCGGACGCATGTAGATCGGATGCGCGCCGCTCATCACCAGGCCGCCGAGCATCGACTTGTGCGAGTTGCGCGGCACGGCGATCTTCTCGCCCGGGTTCAACGCGGTCATCATCATGCATTGATTGCCGCTGGTCGAACCGTTGATCAAGAAGAACGTGTGATCGGCGCCGTACGCCTCGGCGGCGAGCTCCTGCGCTTCCTTGATCGACTCGGTCGGCTGCAAGAGATCGTCGATGCCCGGCATCGGCGTAAGGTCGATAGCGAGGATGTTATCGCCGACGAACTCGCGGAACGCGCGGTCGGCACCGCGGCCCTGCATGTGCCCGGGCGTGTGGAACGGCAGCACGCCCGAGTCGACATACTCGAGCAGCGCTTGAAAATACGGGGTGCGCTCCTGGTCCAAGCGTGCTAGGCCATCACTTCGAAGCCGAGGCGGTCAAGCATCGCGAAGTCATCTTGATCGCTGCGGCCGCTGGTCGTCAAGTAGTTTCCGAGCACGATGCCGCTCGCGCCGCTGCGCATGCCGAGGTCCTGCAGCCCTTGCAGCGTGATCTCACGCCCGCCGGCAAAGCGAACCAACGCGTTGGGCAGCGCCAGCCGCGCCATCGCGACGAAGCGCAGCGCCTCGACCGGTTCCACCAGCGACCGATCTTGAAACGGCGTGCCCGGGCGCGGGTTGAGAAAGTTTATCGGGACCTCTTCGGGCGCGAGCGTTGCCAACGTGCACAAGAAATCGACCCGGTCTTCGACCGTCTCGCCCATGCCGATGATACCGCCGCAGCAAACTTCGAGACCGGCTTCGCGCACGAGCCGCAACGTCTCCACCCGCTCGTCGAAGGTGTGCGTGGTGCAGACACGCGGGAAGTAGCGCCGCGAGGTTTCGAGATTGTGATTGACCTTGTCGACGCCGGCCGCAACCAGCTGCGCGACCTGCTCCGCGCTCAAGATGCCGAGCGACACCGCCACTTTGAGCGGAAGCTGCGCCTTGATGATCTTCACGGCTTCGCAGACGCGCTCGAGCAAACGCGCCGAGGGCCCACGCACCGCGACGACGATGCAGAACTCGCCGGCTCCGCGCAGATGTGCCTCGCGCGCCGCGTCGACGAATCCCTGGACGCTGGAGAGCGGCTCGGCTTCGACTTCGCCGGCAAAACGCGCGCTCTGCGAGCAGAAATGGCAGTCTTCCGAGCAGCCGCCCTTCTTCGCGTTGTAGAGCACTTCGACCGCGATCGCGTTGCCGCAGTGCGCGGCCCGCACCTCGTCGGCAAGCGCCAGCAGATCGGGAAGGTCCTCGTCCGGCAGCGACGCGAGCGCTTCGAGCAGCGCGCGATCGGCGGGGAGCTTTTCATCGAGCGTGCGCCGGCGCGTCGCGTCAATCGTCGGGTGCAAGCAAGAAATTCCTCAGTTGAACAGCGAGCCGAAGATTTGCGAACCCGTCTTCACCGAATTCGCCTCGTCTTCGTCAAACGGCAGAATGCCAAGAATCTCGACCTTTCCCTGCAGCGTGCGCGCGACGTCGTCGCGATAACTCCCCTCGGTCGGGCCCCAACGCTCGACCAGCACCGCGCCGGCTAGGCGGATGTGCGCCTGCTGGCACTGCGTGATCGTGAGCAGCGCGTGATTCACGCAGCCGAGCTTGAGACCGATGACCAGAATGGTGTCGAAACCGCCGAGCACCGCGACGTTCCCCATCTGCTCGCGCGCGTTGAGCGGAACCATCAACCCGCCCGCGCCCTCGGCTACCACCCCGTTCTCGATGTGCACGATCGCGTCGACCAGCTCTCGCGCGTGCACTTCCGGCAGCCCGTAGGCCAGCGCCGCCGACCACGGGTCGGCCGCCTTTTCGAACCGCGCGAGCTCGACCGAACGCACGCCGGCGAGTTTGCCCGCGCGCGCGGAATCGCCCGGCATGCCGGGCGGAAGCCCGGTCTGCACCAACTTCACGATCGTCGGCGTCACGCCGTGATTCTTGAGCGCGAGCGCAAGCGCCGCGGTCACGCGCGTCTTTCCGACGTCGGTGTCGGTACCGGTCACGAAGTAACGATGCATTCCGCGAGGCCTTGTACGAACACATCCATGTGTTCGAGCTGATGGTTGGCACGCACCGAAAGCCGCAGCCGCGAGGTCCCGGGCGGAATCGTGGGCGGCCGGATCGCCGGTGCGTAGATGTTGTTGGTTTCGAGCAGGCGCGCGATTTCTACCGCTCGCGCCTCGCTTCCGAGCACGACCGGTACGATCGGGGACGGATCGTCTCCGGCCGCAAACCCGAGCGAGCGTAATCCGGCGCGGAGGCGGCGGACGTTTTCGCGCAGGCGGGAGCGCGCGGATTCATCGTCACGAATCAAGACGAGCGCGATGCGCGCGGCAAGAGCGATCGCGGGCGGCAAGGCCGTATCGAAGATGAACGTTCGCGCGGTGTTGACGAGCAAATCGATCAACGCGGCCGGTCCGGCGACGAAGCCGCCGTGCGCGCCGAAGGCCTTTGAGAGCGTCCCCAGCACGACCACGCGCGGATCGGCCAGCCGCCGAGCGCAGCCTGTGCCTTGCACGCCGGTAACACCGAGCGCGTGCGCCTCGTCGACCAGCAAGACGTCGTCTTCGTTCAGATCCGCGAAGGTACGGTCGAGATCGACCGCGTCGCCGTCCATGCCGAAAATCGATTCCGTAACGATGAGCGCCGGACGGCGGCGCTGCGCGCGCGGCGGCAGTTCGCCGTGCTCGTAGACGACGCGGTCGCTGCGCGCACTGCGGATGCCGTCGATCAGCGAAGCGTGATTGAGGCGATCGGAGTAGATGCAATTCACCGTTTGCGCGAGGACCGCGATCGCGCCGAGCGCGGCGTGATACCCGGACGAGAAGAGCAGCACGCGCTCGCGGCCGAGCCATCGTGCAAGCTCGTCTTCGAGCAGCGTGTGCTCGCGCTGCGCTCCGCCGAGGAGGCGCGCGCCGCCCGAACCGACGCGCCGCGCGCGCCGGAGCGCTTCGACCAGACGCGAATCGGTCGCCAGTCCAAGATAGTCGTTGGACGAGAAATCGAGCATGCCGCCCGGCGGACCGCTGCGCACCTCACGGTGCCGGCCTTGCGAACGAATCTCCTCGAGCAGCGCGGCGACGCGGTCGAGATAGCTCACGCGATGTCCAGCGCGACGACAAACGCGTCGAAGAAGTCGTGAATCTCTTCGTCTTTCGAGGAGAGCGGCGGCACCAGTTGCACGACCGCGCCGATCGGGCGCGTGAAGTGGCCGAGATCGTAGAGTGCGCTCGCGACCGGCCACGCACGCGTGGCGTCGGACAATTCGATGCCCAGCATCGTTCCCGCTTGACGAATCTCGCGGATCGCCGGATGCTCGCTCAGCACCGCGGCGCGTTCGCGCGCCGTTCGCTCGATGCTGCCGGCCCGCTCGAACGTCGACTCGCGGGAGAACAGTTCGAGCGATGCGAGTGCCGCTGCACACGCGATCGGATTGCCCGCATACGAATGGCCGTGGAAGAACTGTTTGCGCTCGTCGGGCGCGCCGAGAAACGCTCGAAAAATGCGTTCGCGCGCGAGCACGGCGGAGAGCGCCATCGCCCCGCCGGTGATTCCTTTGCCCAGGCAAATAAGATCGGGGCGCAGATCGAGTTGTTCGTAGGCGAACATCGTTCCGGTGCGGCCGAATCCGGTAGCGATCTCGTCGACGATGACCAGCGGCGTACACGTTTTGAGCGGTTCGTACTGCTCGGGCGGCACCAACCGCATTCCAGCCGCCGCCTGCACGATCGGTTCGACGATCACCGCGGCGACGTCGCCGGCCTCGAGATCCTCGGCCTGCCGGTAGGGACGCGTTTCGAAGCTGATCGCGCCGAAGTGCGACTTGAACACCGCAATGTCGGAGAGGCTCATCGCTCCCGAGGTGTCGCCGTGATACGCGTCGACCAGACGCACGAACCGCGTGCGCTGCGGCTCCCCCGCGTTTTGCCAATACTGCAGCGCCATCTTGATCGCCGCCTCGACCGCGCTGGCGCCGTCGCTTCCGAAGAACGCGTAGTCGCTATCGCATAGCTCACACAACATCTGCGCGAGCGCCTCGGCGACCGGATTGGTCGCGCCCAGGGTCGTCGCGTGGTCGAGTGTCGCGGCCTGAAGCGCAATCGCATCGACGATCGCCGGATGACAGTGGCCGTGCACGACCGTCCAGATCGAACTGACCGCGTCGAAGACCCGCCGGCCGCGCGCATCGATCAGGCTCGTGCCCTGCCCGCGAACAAACGTGCGCGCGCTCGCGTCGAAGGACTGCATCTGAGTGAACGGAAGCCAGAGGCGGGAGAGCGCTTGAATCATGGACCGCACGAGCTTCGCGTGGACGCACCGGTAATCATCGTTGGTGGAGGGCCGGTCGGCCTTTCCCTCGCGCTTGGTCTCGCGCGCTACGGCGCGCGTTCGATCGTCCTCGAGCGCAACGCGGAGCCGGTAAAGGAATCGCGCGCCGCCGTGATCTGGCCCCGCACGCAGGAGATCCTGCGCGACTGGGGAGCCTACGCGGCGCTGCGCGAGGCGGGAAGGTTCGCGCGCGTGCTTCGCGCGGTGAATGCGCGCACCGAGGGTACGGTCGCGACGATCGACTTCTCCGCCGTCAACGACGTCTTCGACGATCCGGGCGCGCTGATGCTGCCGCAAAGTCAAACCGAAGCGATCCTGCGCAGCCTGGTTCGCGCTCACCCGTTGTGCGAGCTGCGCACCGGGATCAACGTCAGCGGCGTGGTTGCGCGGCCCAACGCCGTCGACGTGCCGGTCGAGACGTCCTCCGGCGCGAGCGTGCTGCGGGCATCGTTCGTCGTCGGTTGCGACGGCGCACACGGCGTCGTGCGGCATGCGATCGGCCTGACGCTGCAAGGAACGACCTACGATACGCGCGTCGTTCTAAGCGACGAAACCGTAGATGCCGAATTCGCCGAAGCCGTCTCGGCGCGAGTGCGTTTCGATTTACCGAGCGCCCGCCTCGCGATTCGTTTCGGCGAACGCCTGTGGCGCGTGATCGCGTCGATTCCGAAGGAGATCGGCGATGACGCCGCGCTCGCGCCGGCCGCGCACGCGAAACGGCTGCACGAACTCTTCGGCGAAGCGCCGGTGCGAACCGAATGGAGCAGTTTGTTCAAGATTCATCGTCGCCAGGCACAGCGTTTCGTCGTGGGACGGGTCGTGCTGGCCGGTGACGCCGCGCACCTCAACAGCCCCGCCGGCGGTCAAGGAATGAACGCCGGCATTCAAGACGCCGCCAACTTGGCGTGGAAGCTCGCCTGCGCCGTGCGCGACGAGCGCCACGCGGACGCGCTCTTGAAGAGTTACGATCTCGAGCGGCGCGAGATCATCACCGACACCGTCGAACGCCTCACCGATCGTTTGACACGCGTCGGCATCTCGTTTCCCTCGCGCGCACGCCAGTTCATCGTGCGCGCGTTCTCGCGTGCGGTGCGGGGGCCGGGCATGCAGCGCAAACTTTGCCGCGGCATCGGCATGCTCAGCGGCCGCTACACGAACTCGCCGATCGTCGACAGCCGCCACCCGCTGGCTGGACGCCGCATCGACGACTTGCGGCTGGCGGACGGTTCGCGCGTCAACGCACGACGGGCCGGCGAACCAATCTTGCTTCTCGCCGGCGATTTGCAACTCGATCTTCCGCATCTGCGCATCGAGGTTCCGCCGAAGCGATGGCACGTCAAACCACCGGTTGTGCTCATCGTGCGTCCCGACGGGTGCGTCGGCGCCGTCGTCGAGAAACCGACGCGCGAGCGCATCGAGCGCGCGTGGAACCGCACGTTCTGCGGTGCGCTGGCGTTGCGGGCGCTCGCACCCGCCTACGGGAGCTGATCGCCGAAGAACGCGACGAGCGCGTCGGCCGTTTCGGCCGGCACCTCTTCCGCCAGATAATGTCCGCTCGAAAGCGCGGCTCCGGTCACCGTCTCGGCGCGCGAGCGCCACAGTGCGAGAACGTCGAACAATCGCTCGACGACCCCGCGCGCACCCCACAGACACAACAGCGGTGGTTCGAGTTTGCGTCCGCCGTCGGCATCGTCGTGAGCGATATCGATCGCAATCGACGCGCGATAATCCTCGCAGGAGGCATGCACCACGTCCGGATCGTTGAAACAGCGGATGTATTCCTCGAGCGCTTCGGGCGTGAAGATGCGGGAAACGTCGCCGCCGGCCGACCAACCGGTGAGCTTCCGGCGTATGTAATATTCCGGGTCCGCGCCGATCAGCCGTTCGGGCAGATCGTACGGCTGCGTGAGAAAGAACCAGTGATAATAGGCGTAGGCAAAGCTCATCGTCGTTCCGCGATACATCTCGCGGGTCGGAGCGATATCGAGGACCGCGAGGCGCGAGATCGCGTCCGGGTGGTCGAGCGCCAGACGATGCGCGACGCGACCGCCGCGATCGTGGCCGGCGAGAAAAAAGCAATCGAACCCGAGCGATCGCATGACGGCGAGCTGGTCGGCACCCATCGCGCGCTTGGAGTAGGGCGCATGGTCCGCGTCGGTCGGCGGCTTGCCGCTGTCGCCGTATCCGCGCAAGTCCGTTGCGACGACCGTAAACCGGCGCGCCAACACCGGGGCTACCTTGTGCCACATGACGTGCGTTTGCGGATAGCCGTGCAACAGCAGAAGCGGCGGCCCGCTGCCGCCGACCACCGCGTTGATCGAGACACCGTCGGCCCCGGGCAGCGTGCGCTGCTCGAAACCCTTCACTCGACGCGTTCGTCGATCGAAACGTTGTAGAGGAACAAGAACTTACCCCACTCGCCCGGGAGCGTGTTGCGTTTGATCTGAATCCACGGGATGTACTTGGGCTGACGCGGCTTGCGCCTCAGCTTCAAGTTCGCCTCGTCGGGCGTGCGGTTGTTCTTACGGTTGTTGCAGCGCATGCACGCGCAAACCAGATTCTCCCACGTCGAGGGGCCGCCGCGGCTGCGCGGCACGACGTGGTCGACCGTCATCAACTTCTCGCCCCGCGATCCGCAGTACTGACATGTGTGGTCGTCGCGAATCAGCACGTTCTTCTTCGTCAGCGCGACTTTTTGCATCGGGCGCCGGATGTAGTAGAGCATCCGGATGATCGAGGGCATGCGCATTTCGTAGCGCGTCGATGCAAGCACGCGGTCGCGGTCATGCACGATCTCGGCTTTGCCCGCGAAAATCAACTTCACCGCGCGCTGGAAGCTGGTGATGTTCAGCGCTTCGTACGTAAAATTCAAGACGAGCACGTCGCTCACTACGGAAGTCTCCGGCAGCGACACGAGAGGCGTTCGGATGCATGAAAGCGAGGCATTTACATGCCTCGCCTTCTTACGAACGTCAGTCGAGTTTCGGTCAGCATCTGCGTTATTGCTAACCTCTCGTCGGGCCGCAACCTTTCTTTGACGCGGTCGAAGGCGACGCTGGCGACGTCGATCGAGGCTTCGGCCGAGCGAAAATCCGGTTCCTTCCCATCGGTGTCCGCAAGATAGGCGTGCGCCGCCAGCGTGAGCGTCGTGATCACTTCCGTGAGCAGCGGCTCGAGCGGCGGGATCTGCCCTTGGAATCCGGCCAAGTGTTCGTCGGATGCTTCCGCGTGCGAACTCATCGGTGCCAGAGTTACGCGGCCGAGGAAGCCTTCCCTACCGTTTTTTCTGCCGCGCGCGCGTCGCCGACCATTTTCAGGAAATACGCGTGGACCCGCGGATCGCCGCTGAGCTCGGGATGGAACGAGGTTCCCAGAACGTTGCCCTCGCGAACCATTACGCCGTGACCGTCGCGCGAGGCAAGCAGTTCAACGCCCGGGCCGACGCGCTCGATCCACGGCGCGCGAATGAAGATTGCCGGAAAGGGTGCGGGTCCGAGCACCGGGATCGGGAGCTCGATCTCGGCCGATTCGTTCTGTCGTCCGAACGCGTTGCGGCGTACGGTAATGTCGATGAGGTCGAGCGTGGGTTGCTGCAATCCGGCGACGTCGTGCGCGGTAACGATCATACCCATGCACGTTCCCCACAACGGCATGCCGGCGCGCGTGCGATCGACGATCGGTGCGGCCAGACCAAAGCGGTCGAGCAGCTTCATCACCGTCGTCGACTCGCCCCCGGGGATCACGAGCCCTTGCGCGCGCGCAAGCTGTTCCGGCGTTTTTACCTCGATCGCATGCGCACCCGCGCGTTCGAGCGCGGCGACGTGCTCGACGACGTCGCCCTGCAGCGCGAGCACGCCGATCACCGGGGTGTTAGTTTCCACGCGTCGCGAGCAGCTCGCTTTCGTCGAGTTTGCGCACGTCGAGCCCGGCCATCGCGTCGGCGGTACCGAGTGAGCGGCACGCCTCGGCAACGACCTTCGGGTCGTTGAAATGCGTGGTCGCGTCGACGATCGCGCGCGCGAACTTCTTCGGATCGTTCGACTTGAAGATGCCGCTGCCGACGAAAATGCCTTCGGCGCCGAGCTGCATCATCAGCGCCGCGTCGGCCGGCGTCGAAACGCCTCCGGCGCAGAAGAGAACGACCGGCAGCGTGCCCGCTTGCGCGACGTCACGCACCAATTCATAGCTCGCGCCGAGATCGCGCGCTCGCGCGACCAGTTCTTCTTTGGGAGAGACCGAGAGCTGGGCGATGGCGTCTTTGATCGCTCGGATGTGACGGACGGCTTCGACGATGTTGCCGCTGCCCGCTTCGCCCTTGCTGCGGATCATCGCCGCGCCCTCGGTGATCCGGCGCAACGCTTCGCCCAAATCGCGCGCACCGCACACGAACGGCGTGGTGAACGCGTGCTTGTCGACGTGGTACAGATCGTCGGCCGGCGTCAGCACTTCGGACTCGTCGATGTAATCGACGCCGATCGCCTGCAGCACTTGGGCCTCGGCGAAATGCCCGATCCGCACCTTGGCCATCACGGGAATCGTAACCGCGTCCATGATGCCTTGAATCAATTCGATCGCGCTCATGCGGGCAACGCCGCCCGCCGCGCGGATGTCGGCCGGGATGCGCTCGAGCGCCATCACGGCGACCGCCCCGGCCTCCTGGGCGATGACGGCCTGTTCGGGGGTGACGACGTCCATGATGACGCCGCCTTTGAGCATCTGGGCAAGCCCGCGCTTGACGGTTACGGTTCCGGTAGCCTTCTCATCCATGTCTCTATCGTAGCAAGACAAACCAACGGAGACATTAGTTACAATTTGCAGCCTAGCGCGGCGTAACGGCGACCTGCGGGCTGGGGCTGCCTTGCGTCGACTCCTGCGAGAAGGTGGTCGGCGACGCTCCGGGGCTCGGCGGCGGGGTCTGATCCCAGATCGGGAGATTCGGATTGGGCGTCCACGTCGAGGCGGGTGAAGGCTTGGGGGAGGGCGTGGCCGCGGTCGGTAAGGGCTTGGGCGGCACCCGCGGATCCGGGAATCCGGGATCGGGCGCGGCCGCCAGCGTCTGCGAATTCTTCCAACCTGGACCGTACGGACCGCTGCTGGAGGGTTCGGGCAGCGGCGTGATCAGCGGGGTGGTCGCGGTGCTGTCGGTGTCGACCGCGTCGACCAATACGCGATCGCCCATATGCTCGCCGATCAAAATCGCAGTCAATAGAACCGCCACCCCCGCCGCCAGCAGAGCCGTCACGAAGCGCTTCGATGGATCGATCACGCGGGCACCACGTCGAGCTTGGCGGCACGCGCCTTACGCTCGGTCGGACGGCCGATCAACTGCACCTCGCGCAATTCGCCGGCTTCCATCTGCACGCGGACGGTGTGTCCGCGGAATTCGACCAGCGCGGGACGCGAACGGTCCATCATGTTGCAGACGAAGATGCGCACCGCTCCCCGCTCGTCTTCGAACGCGATCGCACCGATCTCGACCGGTGAGATCGTCACCTCGTCGCTCACGTCGCGGCCGGCAAAGATGCACGTGAACGGCTCTTCGGCCGAAAGCTCGGGCATGTCGCCGTAGATGCGATCGTGCAGCAAGTCGATCACGTAACTACAGCGCTTTCCGCCCCAGTGCACGCGCGCGGCCGCGATCCACTGCCAGCCCTCGGGACGCAGCGGCGCGAGGTGCGGCCGGCCGCTGGTGCGGTAACCGTCGAGCCCCCCGATCGTCTCGGCCACGGCCCAGAGATATTTGGCCCCGGTCCACGGCGAGAGGTACATGCCTCGATTCGCGAGCGAGCCGCCATCGAACCACTCCGCGAACTCACCGGGCACGGTGTTTCGCGAGCTGCCGACTTCCATCGACCCATAGATGACGTCCAAGAAATGCACGCATTCGTCGACGAAGCCGTCGCGCGCGAGTGCGACGGCGAACCACAGCGTGAGGTCGGGCCAGATGCCGCCGAGCAACCCGAATCCGTATGACGGGAAGTACCACGCATCGGCGGTCGAAATCGTGCGCAACCCTACCGGCGTAATGAAGTCGGCTTCGAGCAAGCGGCGCAGAATCGAACGCCGCTGATCGACGTCGGCGACGCCGAAGAGCACCGGAAAGATTTCGTCGGCCGTAAAGCTGTCCTGATAATTGCGATCCTGATCGTAGTTGAGCACGAAGGCTCCGGTGTCGTCGTTGAACAGAAAATCCATCATCGCGCCGCGCAGCGCCTGTGCTTCGTTGGCGTATTTCTCCCAGTTTGCCCAATCGCCGGCCACGGCACACATCATCGCCGCCGCTTCGAGGGCGAAGACGCCCTCGGCGTTGATCTCGGTCACCGCGCCGTCGAGCGTGTAATAGGGAATGATGTTGCGCCACGACGAGATGCCGTACATGTCAACGCCCTTGGCTCGGCAAAAGATCAACCCTTGATCGTCGCGCTGCGAAATCATGTAGTCGGCCAGCTTGACGATCAGCTGCAGCTTCTCGCGAACCCAGCCGTCGTCGAGGGTGGCGTTGTAGTAGTGCAGCATGGCGACCAGGTGCAGCGGCGTATCGTCGTTGATGTTCAGATCGTAAGCCGTCGTGTACCCGTTGACGCCGCGCACGTACTCGATCATCAAACCCGACTCTTCGACGCTGCGGTTGAAGACCTCGAGCGCGTCGCGGCTGAACTGCGGCCAAAAATAATCGAAGCCGTGCACGAACCACGACGTGTCGCGCGACACGAGGATGTCGGAGGGCGGTGAATTGGTCGATCCCCAACCTTGCGGATACTCCTTGACGATGCGAATCATGTTGGCTTTGGCCCAGGCGACGCCGCGGCTGATCGTCGGGGAGGGCGTCATGAAGCGCGCGTCGGCGAGCCGGCGCGCGAAGTAGCGCTGGGTATCGTGCAGCGCTCGCTGGTCGGCCAGCAGTCGCTCGAGCACCGGCAGGCTGCGTTCGGTGCCGTCTTTATGAAAGACGACGGCCAAGCGCAGCGATTCACGGGCCCCGGGTGCGATCGCTATCGAGTATTCGAACGCCCCGAAAATGCGGCGGCCGGTGATCGTGGACGTTTCGGCCGCGGTGCGGCCGAAGTCCGGAATGCCTTCGGGCAACAGCGAACCGCGCCGGATGTTCTCCACCAAGACCTGCTCGCGCAACGAAAGTTCCGCCGCGCGCGGCTCGCGCGAACCGCCCCACCAACGCGTAGCGCCGTTCTCGTTGTTTCTCGAACAGATGAAACGGCCTTGCGCCCACGCGGTCATTTCGCTTTCGGGCTCACCGTAAAAGCGCTGGCCGACGAGCATCGCCGAAGGGAATACGGAAACGTCGATCGGCGCCGCGCCCGGGTTGTAGAGCGTGACGTCGACGACGAACGAAACCGCGCGATCGAATGCCTCGCCGAACGGCACGTAAAATGCCTCGGTGACGTGCACGCGGTGTTCCAGCGTAAACTCGCCGATTTGGGCGTAGGGCAAGAAGGTGATTTCGCGCTCGATCTGGTGAGGGGGGAGCGTCTGCGCGCTGCCGCCGATGCGATACACGATGTGATGCGTCCCAAAGACGATTTTGTCCGAGTCGGCGTCCCAAAGTCCGCGCACGCCGCCCTTTGCGGTCGATTGCGCGAAGGACTTGTAATTCCCGAGCAACAGCCCGTAGGGCGTCTGCGATTCGGGGAGGACGTAGGCGCAAAACTCGTTTCGCAGCGCGTCGTAGCTCGGACCCATCGTATGACTCCTACGCCCTTGACGGGGGCGCCCCTTTCGCCGGAAACTGATGCGGATGAACTTCGCCTGCCCGGCAAAGATCAATTTGACGCTGGAAGTGCTCGATCGTCGAGACGACGGCTACCATGCGCTGCGTAGCGTTATCGTACCCCTCGAGCTAGCGGACGACTTACGCGTCGAGCCCGCCGCCGGCTTCTCGTTCACCTGCAGCGATCCGACGCTCGAAGGCGAGGATAACCTCGTCGTAAAAGCGGCGCGCGCGCTCGACCCGCTCCCGCGCGCGGCGATCGCGTTGCACAAAGTGATTCCCACGCAGGCCGGTTTGGGCGGCGGTTCGAGCGATGCGGCAGCGCTCTTGCGCGCGGCCATGTCGGGGGCGTTCGAGCATCGTTACACTCGGGACTGGATCGGCCTGGCACGTTCGCTCGGTTCCGACGTGCCGTTCTTTCTCACCGATTCCGGCGCGCTCGTCGAAGGCACAGGCGAGCGCGTGACCGCCGTGGGGGCGTTGCCGGCGTGGCACGTGTTGATCGTCAAACCGCCCGCGTCGGTCTCGACGGCAGCCGCGTATGCGCTGCTCGACCGCACGAGCCGGCCGTCGCGCCCGCGCAACGCGTCGGTATCGCTCGAGGCGGTGAGCGCGCTGCAGCGCGACGACTTCGAGACGGTCGAACGCCTTCTTCAGAACGATTTTCACGATCCGATCGCCGAGTCGACGCCTCCGGTCGCGCGCGCGATCGAAGCGCTGCACGCAGCCGGTGCGCGCAATGCCCTGCTGGCCGGTTCCGGTTCAGCCGTCTTCACGCTCGCGCGCAGCGCGGAAGAGATCGCCGCGATCGATTCGAGGCTGGACCTGAGCCCCGACTATCTTCGCTTGCGGACCGCGTTCGCGCACGGGCGTTCCTGGCGCGGCGGCGTCGCACTTCGAGAAGCTCAGGGCACGCCGTGAGGACGACGGCGGTCGTGTTGGCCGGCGGCGGTCCCGACGAGGTGGCCGCGCTTCAACCCGGCGCGATCAACAAGGCGTTCGTGCGAATCGGCGGCATCGCGCTGGTCGAGCGCACGTTGCGCGCGCTGCGCGCGAGCACGCTGGTCGGCCGCATCATCGTCGTCGCCCCGCAAGCGGTGCACGCAGATGCCGCACTCGCCGGCGCCGACGAACGACGCGCCGACGGCACGAAGATTCAGATCAGCCTGAGCAACGGATTGGCACTTCTACCGCCGGACGAGATCGTGCTCGTCAGCACTTCCGATCTTCCGATCCTCACGCCGGATTGCGTCGACGATTTCATCGAACACGCGTACGACGTGGATGCCGACATCGGATACGGCTGCGTCGAGCGGACGGTGCACGAAGCGCTCTTTCCCGAAGTTCCGCACACCTGGGCGCGCCTGCGCGAGGGCACGTATTGCGGCGGCGGGCTCATAGCGATCAAACCGCGCGCGCTCCCGGCGCTCGAGCGCTTCATCGAGCGCCTCGGTGCCGCGCGCAAGAACCCGCTGCAACTCGCGTCGCTGTTCGGATGGGACGTCATGGCGCGGTTCGCGTTCGGCCGGCTTTCGATCGCCAGCGCCGAACGGCGGGCCTCGCAACTCTTGGGCGCGAGCGTGTGCGCGATCGTCTCGCCCTACCCCGAAACCGGCGTCAACGTCGACCGCGCCAGCGACGTCGCGTTAGCGGAGAGGCTGGTGAGCTCCGAGAGGGCCGATGCATAGCAATGCACCGGCCCTCCGAAGAGTGGGTCAGCCGCGACGCTGCACGATCTTGGCGACCAGCCCGGCGAGGGAGTACGCGAACGCCATGATGCCAATCCCCGCGCAGACGTAGGCGAAGGCCGGAAGCCCCGAGCGCGAGAGCAGCATCGGAACGACGACGGCGGACCCGAGAGTGCCCGAGATCCAGAACCACCACGGTGAATGGCGCGCCGCGACCTCGATCGGAGATTGGCCGCGCGGGTATTTCTCGCCCCAGATATTCTTGCTCATTGGCTAACGAATCCTAGCCGACGCCCCCGCTCACGACGATACCCCTGCCCCGCTATGGGAATCACATTTGAAAGCACCGCGATCCTTCCTGCAATCACCGAAGTGCTTCCGGAGTACGCTGATTCCTTTGACCCAGCAAGCATCGAACGGCTAAGTAAGCTGATGACGTTCGTCATAGTCCTTGTCATCCCGAGCCCCTCGGTAGGGGTCCTTCGACTTCGCTCACTTCGTTCGCTGCGCTCAGGATGACAAGAGGGATGCGTTCGCTACGCTCACGATGACAAGAGGGGTGCGTTCGCTACGCTCACGATGACAAGGGGGTCTTGCCCGGTGTGCGCCAGCGTTTGAATAAATCGTTGGTGATGCCGAACTGATCGAGCGCCTTGCCGACGGTGTGGGCGATGATGTCGTCGACGCTCTGCGGCGCGGCGTACATCGCGGGTATCGGCGGCAGGATGACGGCCCCGATTTCGGCGAGTTGCGCGAGCGTGCGCAGATGCCCGAGGTGCAGCGGCGTCTCGCGCACGACCAGCACCAGCTTGCGCTTCTCCTTGAGGCAAACGTCGGCCGCGCGCACCAGCAGATTGTCGTTGATCGAATACGCGATCGCGCTCGCACTCTTCATCGAACAGGGGATGATCAGCATCCCGTCGGTGACGAAGGATCCGCTCGAGATGGCGGCGGCGAGATCGTCGCCGCGGTGGACGACGTCGGCGAGCGCTTCAAAGTCGTCGGCCGTCATGTCCATCTCGAGTTCGATCGTACGGCGTGCGGCATCGGTCACGACGACGTGCGTCTCGACGCCGCCGATCGCGCGCAGAGCTTGCAGCGCCATGTAGCCGTACGCACTGCCGCTCGCACCACTGATACCGATGATGATGCGCCGCATGGTTTCTCCCTTATACGCCTCATGCAAGGGCGCCTGGTCCACGACCTGTAACTGCTACGCTGTATCGTGACTGTGGACGCTTCGCTTGCCGCTGCTTTTGTTGCCGACCTTCGTGCGTGGGCCGAGACCGAAGAGGATGCACCCCTCGTCCGGGCGCTGCGCTCGCCGTGCTCGGGCGTGCCGCACGATACCGCCGCCGCCTACGCAACCGCGGCGACGCGTGTGCCGCCGCTCCTGGACGCAATAGCGCGGGGATTGCTCGCCGTCTCGAGCGCGGAACGCGATGCGCTGCTCTCGTTCGCCGAGCGCGTGCGCGCGATCGGCCCGCAAACCGACCTCTACGAACGCTTCGGCCTCGAACCGCGGCCCGACGATGAGAGCGAGGATAGCGGCGGCGAGTTTGCGCTGGCCCTCGCGGAAAGCGCCGATCCGCGCTCGGGCGTGCGCGCGCGGCAGCCCCACTTTTCCGCGTCGGCGCTCAACGCATACGCGGATTGCGCGCGAAAGTGGTACTACCGCTACGTTTGCGCCGCGGTCGAAGACGCGCCGTCGTCCGCTTCGACGTACGGCACCGCCTTTCACGCCGCGCTCGAAGATTTTCACGCCGATTTTCCCAGCCCGAACGCGCAAGACGAAGCGGCGATGCGGGTCCGGATCGCGGAGAACATCCGCTGGAACTTCGAGCGCTTTCGCGAGCAGTTCGATACGGCGGTGGAACTCGAGCTGCAAAAGCGGCGAGCCTTGCGCACCGCGCAGCGCTATGTCGACTGGCTGCTTGCCGAAGCTGCCCGCGGTCCGTTTACGGTCATCGGGCGCGAGGTCCCGGTCGAACTCGACTTGGACGGTTTCGCGTTCGTCGGATTCATCGACCGCCTCGACCGCGACGACCGCACCGGCGCGGTGAGCATCTTCGATTACAAGACCGGATCGATCGCGACCAGCGCCGCCGAATACCGCGACCAAGTGCGGCGCTTTGCCGACTTTCAGCTGCCGTTTTATTACTGGGCGCGCACGGCTGCGGGCGACCGCGTGGCGAGGCTGGCGCTGATCCCGCTCAAGGATTCGCTGCTCGACGTCGTGCCGATCGCGCTCGAGGTCGTTCCCGTTGCCGGGCCTAACGGAAAGCGCAGCGACGCGCCGACGGGCACGATCGCGATCGGCGAGCTGGAACGCGCTCGCACCCGCATGGTCGAGATCTGCCGCGAATTGACGGCGGGGTCGCTCGAGCATTTCCCGGTGACGAGCGACCCGTCGGCCTGCACGTACTGCGCGTATCGCGATGCGTGCGCCGATCGGCCGCATGACGAGCGCGAGCGTTTCGGACGATGATGGCGATCGACGCCGGGTTCGAAGAATCGCTCGAAATCGCCGGACCGAGCCGTTCGGGGAAGACCACCACGCTGCTGGCGCGCGCGCAGCGTTACGAGCGCGAGATCGGGACCGATTTTCTCTTTGCGCGCCATCCGTGCGAACTGGTCGCGCTGGCGATTGCCGTCCACGAAGCCGCCGGCGCGCCGGTTCGAATTTCCGACGAGATCGAAGCGCGGCGGTTGTTCGCCCGCTGCGCGGAGCCGCTCTTCGATTTCATCTGGCCCGAGTTGCTGAATGCCAGCCTCGATCCCGAGGTCGCCGCGCTGCGCTCGCCGGAGCGTTTTCTCGATGCCGCCTATCGTTTGATTCGCAAACTGCGCGACGGCGCGGTCGACCCGCAAACCTTCCTCGATAAGTCGCTCGCCGGTGCGACCGATTTCTATGCCAAGCCGCCGAACTTCGCGCATGCCGACTTGATCGCCGCGACCAAGGATGCCTATCGCGACTCGCTCGACGTGTCGCCACAGGAACTGCAGCGGCAATACCGGCGCGAAATCGACCTGGTCAAGATCTTGCACAAGCTCTATGCCGGATACGTCGCCGCTACGGCCGCCGAGAGCGCGCTCTGTGCGAGCGATGCGATTGCGTCGGCGCTGCAGCGGCTGCGCGATGAGCCGGCCCTCGGATCGGCGGTTCGCGCGCGATATGGACACGTCTTCGTCGATGAGATGCAGGAGGCGACGCCGGCGCAGCGCGCGTTGCTCGACGCGATCTACGGTACACCGCTCAAGAACGTCACCTTTGCCGGCGATGCGAAAGCCGCCACCAGCCGCTTTAAGGGCGCGCGTCCCGAGGTTGCGCTCGCCGGCGCCGGCCGCACGATCGCACTCGCCGGCCAAGCACCCAGCGCCGCTCTCGCGCTGCACCGCGCAAAGACGCCGGTTGAGGAAGCGGGATACATCGCGCAGAGCGTGCACGAAGAGATCGAGCGCGGCGTACCGCCCGACGAGATCGCGCTCCTCTTCCGGAGCAGCGCCGACGTGCAAGTCTATCTCGATGCACTGCTCGATCGCAACGTTCCCGCGGCGACGGCGGGCGACGTGAACGTCTTCGCCGACCGCCGCGCTCTCGATGCGCTGGCGCTGCTCTGGAACGTGTGGGATCCGTTCAGGCACGACTGGCTGCTGCGCACGCTGAGCGGCAAAGCGATGGCGCTCTCCGATGCGTCGGTCGCCGCGTTGTGCTCGGACCCGCCGGATCCACAAGCCGCGCTCTTCAATTTCGACGAAGAACAAGCGCCGACGGTCCGCACGAGTCGCTGGAATCCCAAACGCGACGTGCGGCTCGGGTGGAATGTATTGCGCGGCGATAACGACGCGCTGCTCAATGACGTCGCGCGCGCACGCATAGAACGCTTTCGCACGCTGCGCCGGGGATGGATCGAAGCGATGACCACGCTGCCTTTCCCGGCGTTCGTGCGTAAGGTTTGGGCCGAGGGTCTGGCGCAGGATGGTCCCGACGGATCGGCGCGCGCACGCGCCCAGCAGCCGATCCTACGCCGATTGCAGCGGCGGCTGATCCGGCTGCACCGCGATCGTCCCGAAGCGACGCTCGGCGATCTGCTGACCGACTGCCTCGAACGGGCACAGAGCGACGGCGAGAGCTGCGAGATCGTCGAGGACTCGGGCTTCGTGCACCTGCTCAGTATCGACGCAGCCCGCGGGCGCTCGTTCGCGGTCGTCGTGATTCCGGATGCGCGGCCCGGCTCGTTTCCGCGTTGGTATGTGCCCGACTCGTTCTTATGGAGCCCGACGTTGGGAATGGTCCCGCGCGAGAACGTCGGCGATGCGCAAGCGTCGCGCACCGCCAAGTTCAGTTACTATCTCTATCGCACCAAAGCACGCGAAGCATACAACGCCCAAGAGCGCTGCGCGTTCGAGTACGCGCTCTCGCGAGCGCGCGCACGACTCCTGGTCACCGCCTCGGGCCCGCCCACGCGCGGCCTCACCGCGCCGGAATTCCTCGAAGAGCTGCGCGCGCGATGAAACTCCAACCGATCGATTTCGAAACCTACGCCGAAACGGTGCTTCCGCTCAGTGCGCCGCTCTGGGGCGGCGAGCGCACCTTCGAACGCTACGTCGAGCACACCGGCGAAGTCGCGCGCAGCGGATACGGGCGGCGGCACTATCGCACCATCGGTCTCTACAACGGCAAAGCGCTGCTGGCATCGTTCAAACGATACGAGCGCACGCTGCGCAACGGCTCGGAACGGTTGCGGGCCCTGGGCGTCGGCGCCGTCTTTACGCCGCCCGACTTACGCGGCCGCGGGTACGCCAGCGCGATGCTCGCGATGGAACTCGACCGTTCGCGCGCCGAAGGCTTCGATCTCGCGTTCCTTTTCTCGGACATCCGGCCGCAGTTTTACGCCGAGCTCGGCTTCTCGCTGCTGCCCTCGCGCTCGATCAGTCTGCGCGCCGACAGCTTGGCAAAGACGCGCGTCGAAGTGGCGCGGCTCGAGGAACGGGACTGGCCCGGCGTGCAGCGCTGTTTCGAACTCTGCGAACACCAACGAACGAGTGCGTTCGTGCGCACGCCGTTGGTGTGGGAATGGCTGCGGCTGCGCATGCGTCAGGGCTCGGAACATCCGGGCAGTATCGAGACCAACCTCCTCGTGCGTCGTGGGCGCGCGATCTCGGCCTACGTTCTCGGTGCGCGCGCGCCCAAGCACGACGCGTACATTCTCGATGAATTCGGCTACGCCGATGCCGAAGCGGCAGCGCTGATTCCGGCGCTGCTTCGCAGCGCGGCCGGCGACCTCCGGCGAATCACCGGGTGGCTTCCGCCCGAACCGGCGCGTGAACGACTTCCGCGCGCGAGCGTGCGCAAGCGCGCAAGCGCGCTGCTCATGGCCGCCGGGCTCAGTGCGCCGGGGAAGCGATGGGTTTCCGGCGCCGCCTCCGCAAAGAACGAGTGCATCTGGGGAACCGATCATATCTAGACTACGCGTTTGGGCCCGGTCCGCTCGAACCGTCGAAGAAACTGATCTGCTTGGGCTGACCGAGCGCAAGCGAGGCGACGCGAAGACCGAGTAGCCGGACCGGCGTTCCGGCCAGATGAGCTCGGCGCAAACAATGCAGCGCAGCCCGGTAGATCATGCGGGCGTCGCGCGTCGGTTCGGCCAAATGTGTCTGACGTCCAAAGACGCGGAAATCGGCGCGCTTGATCTTGATCCCGACCGTCGTCGCGCTGCAGTCCTCGCGTTCGAGGCTCTCGGCGATTTCCGCCGCTTGTTCGCGCAGGACCTCGATCAGTTTGCGCTCGTCGCGGACGTCGTATTCGAAGGTTGTCTCGGACGAAATCGATTTCGTTTCGCGGCCGGGTTCGACGCTGCGGGTGTCGATGCCGCGCGCGAGATCGCGCACCTGCGGTCCCCACGACCCGAAGATCGCGCGCGCCTGCGATTCGTCGAGCGCCGCAACCTGTCCGATCGTCGCGATCCCGAACGTCTGCAAACGCGCCGCCGTCTTCGGGCCGATGCCCCACAAACGAGCTGCCGGCAGCGGCGCCAGAAACCGCGCCTCGTCGCCGGGCTCGATCGCGAGCAGGCCGTCGGGCTTGCAGCTGTCCGAGGCGATTTTGGCAATCATCTTCCCGGTCGCGACGCCCGCGCTCACCGTCAGCGAGGTTTGCGCGAAGACTTCGGCACGGATGGCGGCTGCATCGGCGCGCGCCGCCTCGAGCGACGTGGCGCCGAAATCGACGAACGCCTCGTCGAGCGAAAGTCCCTCGACCGCGCGGCCGCTCGCGCCGAAGATCGCGAACACCTCGCGCGATATCTCTTTGTACCGACTCATCTGCGGGCGCACCACGACGAGTTGCGGGCAGAGTTCGCGTGCTCGATAGAGCGGAAGGGCCGAGCGCACACCGTAGGGACGCGCCTCGTACGAGGCGGTCAACACCACCGCCCGCCGGTGCGACCCGGCGACCGCAACGGGCTTTCCGCGCAAGCTCGGATCGTCGCGAACCGCGACGCTGGCGTAGAACGCGTCGATGTCAAAGTGCGCTACGAATCCCATTCGGATTCAGCTTCGCTGAATCTGTGGCGTTCGGCCTTCGGCCGATCCGCTCGGCGAAATTCCTCTCTGGATCGCGAGCAAGGTTTCCATGTTCCGCCTGTCGTCGGCTTCTTCGCCTGGCGTCTCCAGGATCGCCACTTTCTCGCGCACCTCGGGGTGGGCGAGCAGCGCGCGAAAACCTTCGAAGCCGATCAGGCCTTCGCCGATGTGGAAATGCCGATCGCGGGCGGCTCCGAGCGGTACTTGGGTGTCGTTGAAATGAAACATCGGAATGCGTGCTAGCCCGATGTGCCGGTCGGCCAGCGTTAGGAAACGTTCCACGCTGTCGGCCGAGTTGATCTCATAGCCGGCGGCCCAGGCATGCGCCGTGTCCAGACACACACCGAGCTGCGGATGATCGATCGCCGCGATGAAGCGGCCGAGTTCTTCGAGCGTACCGCCGGCGAGATTGCCGGCTCCCGCCGAGTTTTCCATCACCAGCATCACGCCGGGTGCAATATCGCTCAGCGCGTCTTCCAACGCCGCCACGATTGCGGCGAAGCCTTCGCCGCGATCGCGAGTTCCGTACGAGCCCAGATGCGTATTGACGTAGTCGATCTTCCCCGCAGCAGCTACCGCGAGATCGCCTCGCAAAAGGCCAAGCGATTTACTCACGATCGCCGGGTCCTCGCTGCCCAGGTTTATCAGATAGGCCGTGTGGATCACGCAGCGCTCGATACCCGCGTCCGCGCGCAGCTGCGAAAACGCCGCGAGCGCGGACGTATCGACCTTCGCGACGCGATAGCTTCGCGCATTGCTCGAGAAGATCTGCACGGCCGTGCAACCGAGCGAGGCCGCATAGGCGACGGCCTTGGCATAACCGGCGGAGACGCGCGTGTGGATCCCGATGCGCACGAGAAGCGGTTACTTTTTCGCGAGGTAGAGAAAGTGCGTGTACGTGAGCGGCATGACGGGATCGCCTTGGCCGAGCGTTTCGCGCAGCCGCTCTTCGAGCCGTTGAAAATATTCGGAGTCGCGCCCGCCGAATGCGTCGCGTACGATTTTCCGCGAACGCTCGTACTGAAGGAAGCGGCTCAACGTGACGATCGTGCTCCACGGAATCACGCGAACGCCCGTCTGCGAAAAGCCGGCCGAGTAGAATTCCCTGAATCCGCCGCGCCATCCGCTGTTCAGCGGCGCGAAGCCCATATCCACCGCGACTGCGTCGCGAAGCTGCTTCACGGGATCGTCGCTCATCAGACTCTTCCACCAGATGCCGACGCGGCCGTCCGCACGCAGCACGCGCCGAAGCTCCGCCATCGCCGGGCCTGCGTCGAAATGATGGAACGCCTGCGCGCAAATCACCGCGTCGAACGACGAGTCTTCGAACGGCAGCGACTCCGCCGTCCCGCGCACCCACGTCGCTTCCGGATAGCGTTCCTTGGCGACGGCTAGCATCGGTTCGGACGGATCGACCCCGGTGACGTTGAAGTCGTTTTCGATCAACGGTCCCCCCGCCAAGCCGGTGCCGCACCCGATGTCGAGAATCGCATACCGCGGAGAGAAGCCGAAATTCGCCAGCGCGTTGTAGACGTCGTTGGCGTAGCCCAGACGGCCTGCGTCGTACTCGGCAACCAGTGAATCGAACGACGTCACTCGACCGCCGCCGGTGGAAGAATGAGGTTCAGCTCGAGCGGTTGCCCGGGCTCCAGCTCGAGCTGCGGCAGATCATCGAGCGACCGCAGCCCGAAGGACTCGAGAAAGAGCGGCGTCGTTTTGTAGGTGATGGGGCGACCGACGACGTCTTTGCGCCCGGCTTCGGCGATCAAGCCGCGATCGAGCAGCGTGCCGACGACGCTATCGGAATTGACGCCGCGAATTGCTTCGATCTCACCTTTGGTGACCGGTTGCATGTGCGCTACGATGGCAAGCGCCTCGAGTGCCGGCGTCGAGAGCGTCGTCTTCGGCGGCAAGAGGTACGCCTCGACCACGTCGCGCACCGCAGACGACGTCGCGAAACGGTACCCGCCGGCAATTTGGCGCAGCACGATGCCGCCGTTGCTGTAGCGTTCTTCGAGCGATTGCAGCGCCAGCGCGACCGCGCGCTCCTCCTCTCCGGTCAGTTTCGCGATGCGCTTGGCGTCAAGTGCTTCGCTGGCGACGAAAAGCAGGGCCTCGATCGCGGGCTGCACGCTTTCGGCAGCGGCGCGCAGTTCGTGCGCTTCGGCGCTGAGCTCGGAGTCTGAATCGTTCAACTCTTGGGTGTTCACTACTATACCTGGGTAACGGCGTGAGAGATTGGAAACAGCCGGATGTCGTCATCGTGATCCGGTTGTTGGAAATCGACGCGGTGACGGCGCACCAGTTCCAAGATGGCGAGGAAGGTCACGATGATGACGTCGCGGGTCATTCCCAACTCGCGGCAGAGGGCGAAGAACGAGACCTGCCCCTGTTCCTTCACTTTGCGAGAGATGTAGTCCATCTGTGCGATCAGCGAGACGCGCTCGCGCACGATTTCGCGTTTCTCGGGGCGCGCCTGCTGCAGCATCGTGATGAACGCGCGCTTGAGCTTCTCCGGATCGACGCGATAGTGCTGGACGAGTTCGCTGGTCGGATCGCCGGAATCGCGGTAGTAATAACCGCTCGCTTCCTCTTGCCGGGCGCGGAGCTGAACGCCGAGCTCACGATAGCGCGAGTACGCGATGAGCCGGCGGCGCAACCGCTCCTCGACCGCTTCGGGCGAATCCTCACCCTCGTCGAGAAACTCTTGCGGAATGGGCGGCAGCAAGGCTTTGGATTTGAGAAAGACCAGCGTCGCCGCGATGACCAGGTACTCCGCCGCGAGCTCCATGTCGAGCGCTTCCATCATACGCACGTATGCCAGGTATTGCTCGGCTACGGAAGCGAGCGGCACGGTTGCGATGTCGAGCTGCTGCTCTTTGATCAGACTCAGGAGCAGATCGAGCGGCCCGTCGAAAACGTCGAGCCGGACGTGGAGGGCGTCGGCGTCGGTCAAGAGCTCTTCTGTTCGGCCAGTGCCACGGTTGCATCGTCGCCAAAGACGGCGGGGTTGGCGGCGACGAACTCGAGCCCCATGTCGACCAGGCGCTTTTCGTTGACGTACTTGAGCGCCTTGCGTGCCGCGTTGGCCTCGAACCAGCGGGCTTCGTCCACCTCGTGGTCGTGCTGCGCGGGGTCGCCCGAGAGATAACGCATGAGATAGAAGGTGACGCTCTTCTTGTGCTTGGCTTTGCCGACGTAGAACCAATACGAGATCTCGCTCAGGCGAATGAGAATCTCGCCCCAGCACCCCGTCTCCTCGCGAACTTCGCGGATCGCGGCCTGTTCGTTCGACTCGCGCGCTTCGACGTGTCCCTTCGGCAAGGTCCAAATGCGCGGCGAACCGCGTCCGATCAAGAGCGCGTCGAAGCCAGACTCGCGCGGCCGTAACATCAAGCCGCCGGCCGACACTTCATACTTGATTCGCATGTCGATAGACCCGTAGCGGGAGATAGGGAAGGGGGCTCGTGTCGCGCCCCCTGATTACCCTCATTATAGCGTCCGGACCCAAGAAGCGCCTGCCAGAAGGGTAGCCCTCTTTCTCCCCTTCATGCTATCGTCGGGTCCATGTCCAACCTGCACGTTATGTGTCACATGTGCCTCGTCCCGGCGCCCGATCGGCGTAGGTTGGCTTCTCGCATCTCGAAATAGCGCGACACGAATTTCGATGACCGAAGCCCTCCGCCGATCCGGCGGGGGCTTTTTGCTTTCCTAGGAGGCTACCAATGGACCCGACCCGACGCGAGGCAATCGGCCTCGCCAGCGCCGCCCTCGCTGCCCTCGCCCTTCCCGGCCGGGCTCGTGCGGCGGGCAAACTCGACGCGCTGACCCTCGACTACGCGTACTACAATCCCGTCAGCCTGATCCTCAAGCAGAACGGCTGGATCGAGCGCGCGCTCGCACCGGCCGGGACGAACGTTTCCTGGGTTCTCTCGCTCGGCTCGAACAAGGCCAATCAATTCCTCGCCTCGGGCTCGGCGCAGTTCGCCTCGACCGCCGGAAGCGCGGCGCTGCTGGCACGAGCCAACGGCGTTCCGCTGCACACCGTTTTTCTCTACTCGCAGCCGGAGTGGACCGCGATCGTCGTCGGCCGCAACTCCAAGCTGAGGTCGCTGCGCGAGCTGAAAGACAAGCGCATCGCGGCGACGCGCGGAACCGATCCGTGGTTCTTTCTGCTGCGCGCGCTGGCGTCGGTGGGCCTGAGTTCGAGCGACGTCCAGATCGTCGAGCTACAGCATCCCGACGGCCGGGTCGCCCTCGAACGCGGCCAAGTCGACGCCTGGGCCGGACTGGACCCGCACATGGCGGCATCGCAACTCGAGGCCGGCTCGCGCCTGCTCTACCGCAACATTGCCTGGAACACGTACGGCGCGCTCAACGCGCGCGAGGATTTTCTCACCGCGTATCCCGACGTCGTACGCACCGTGCTGCGCACCTACGAGCTCGGTCACGCGTATGCCAAAGCGCACCCGGACGAAACCGCGAAGATTCTCGCCGAAGCATCGAACCTCGACGTGAAGATCGCGAGCCTGGTTATCAACGACCGCACGCGCTTCACCGATCCCGTTCCGGGCAAGGCGTATCTCGATTCGGTCGGCGGTACGATTCCGGTGATTCGCTCCGAGCAACTCGTCGCCGACGTCGGCGCGGTGCAGAGCGCGCTCGGCTCGCTGGCCGATCCAGCGCCCGCGCGCGTCGCCCTCGCCCATGCGTAACGTCCTGCTCGCATGGTTTGTGCCGGCGGCGATCCTCGTCCTGTGGATCGTCGCCGGCGCCGTCCATTGGTTTGCACCCGATCAACTCGCCCCGCCGGGACGCGTCATTGCCGAACTCGGCTCGCTGTGGCAGCGTGGACTCTTGCAGCAAGACATCCTCGCGAGCGTCGCGCGTGTCTTTTCCGGCTTTGCGATCGCACTCGCGCTGGCAATCGTCATCGGCACGCTGGTTGGCTTGAACGGTACGGTCGAGCGCGCGATCGACCCGACGCTGCAAGCGATTCGTTCGGTGCCTTCGCTCGCGTGGGTGCCGCTGCTGTTACTTTGGCTCGGCATCGGCGAATCGGCAAAGGTCACGCTGATCGCGATCGGTGCGTTCTTCCCGGTCTACGTAAATCTGGTCGCCGGCATTCACGGGGTCGATCGCAAGTTGGTCGAGGTCGCGCGCATCCTCGGGCTGCATCCGTTCGGCATCGCGGTTCGCGTCGTGCTGCCGGCGGCGCTTCCCTCGCTGCTGGTCGGCGCGCGGATCGGTCTCACGCAGGCGTGGCTTTTCCTCGTTGCCGCGGAATTGCTCGCCTCGACGCGCGGCCTGGGATTCTTGCTGACCGAGGGCCAGCAGATCTCACGACCCGACGAGATCCTGGTCGCGATCTTGTTGCTCGCCATCCTCGGCAAACTCTGCGAATCGGGAATGCGCACAATCGAGCGGAGAAGCACCGCGTGGACGGATGGCCTGCGGTCATGAGCGCGATCCGCATTGTCGATCTGTCCGTTACCTTCGGCGCGTTGCGCGTGCTCGAAGGAATCTCGCTCACGGTCGAACGCGGCGAAATCGTCGCCATTCTCGGGCCGAGCGGCTGTGGAAAGAGCACGCTGCTGCGAACGATTGCGGGGCTCGACGTGCATCCAATCGGTGATATCGCGGTCGAGGGCGAGGTTGGCTACGTCTTTCAGGAGCCGCGGCTCTTTCCGTGGCTGACCGTCGAACGCAACGTACGCTTTGCGGCACGAACGCCCGATGAGCGCGCGCGCGTCGACGACGTGCTCGAGCTCACCGGATTGGACGGCGCGCGATCGACGCTGCCCAAGGCGCTTTCCGGCGGCATGGCGCAGCGGACCGCGCTCGCCCGCGCGCTGGTGCGCAAACCCTCGGTGCTGTTGTTGGACGAGCCGCTTGCCGCGCTCGATGCGCTACGCCGCATGCAGTTGCAGGAAGCGCTCGCCGAGATCATCGCCGCCGTCAGTGCGACGGCAATTCTCGTCACCCACGATATCGAGGAAGCGCTCTACCTCGCAGACCGGATCGTGCTCCTGCACGGTTCGCCGGCGACGATCGCGCTCGAGATCGTCGTCCCGCCGCACAAGCACCGCAACCGCGACTGCAATCTCACCGCCGAACGCAGCGCACTCTTCCACGCGCTGTCGGGCGACGAGACCCGCCAGGAGGAGTCAGCGTAATCTTGTCATCAAACGCCTACGTTCGGGATGACGGAGAGGGTGGCTCCCAGCGCAGGTCGGGTTGGCGCGCAGCGCGCGTTTCGTCGACCCGCCCGACGACGGTCGTCACCGGCGCCGCCATCAGCGCGGCGGGATCGCGCTTCGCGGTTTCGACGATCTCGCGGAGTACGGCGATGAAATTGTCGAGCGTCTCCTTCGACTCGGTCTCGGTCGGCTCGATCATCAAACACTCCGGCACGATCAGCGGAAAGTACATCGTGGGCGCCATCATTCCGTGATCGAGCAGCGCCTTGGCGAGATCGAGCGCCTTGACGCCCGTCTCCTTCTTGAGCTCCTGGGCCGAGGCGACGAACTCGTGCCGGCAGATCTCCGGATAGGGCGTCTCGAGAAATTCCGCGACTTTGACGCGCACGTAATTCGCGTTGAGCACCGCAAGCTGCGAGACGCGTTTGAGCCCGTCGGCGCCGTTCGCGTAGATGTACGCGAGCGCGCGCACGGCATGCGCGAAGTTGCACCAGAACGAGCGCATCGGTCCGATCGACTTCGGACGATCGAAATCGAGCTCAAAGGTGAAGCGTTCGCTAGGGGCTCTGTCATCCTGAGGAACCTGCGAAGCAGGCGTCTCGAAGGATGCCATAGCACGAACGACCGGCGTCGGCAGATAGTCGACCAGATGCGCGGCCACGCCGACCGGTCCGTGTCCGGCGCCGCCGCCGCCGTGCGGGATCGTGAACGTCTTGTGCGTGTTGAGGTGCATGAGGTCGAAGCCCATGTCGCCAGGGCGCACGTTGCCCATGATCGCGTTCGCGTTCGCGCCGTCGTAGTACATCAACCCGCCGACGTCGTGCACCGCCGCCGCGATCTCGGCGATGTGATCTTCGAAGAGGCCGAGCGTATTCGGGTTGGTCATCATGCAGACGGCGGTGTCCGGGCCGAGCACTTTTTCGATCTCGTCGACGCTCACGCGCCCGCGCTCGTCGCTCGGCAGCGAGATCACCTTGAATCCGCACATCGCCGCCGAGGCGGGATTCGTACCGTGCGCCGTATCGGGCACGATCACTTTGTCGCGCTGCTCTTCCCCGCGATCCTTGAAATATTTCTTGGCGATCAGCAGCGCAGCCAGCTCCGCGTGCGCGCCCGCCGCGGGGTTGAGTGAGAAGGCCGCCATGCCGAAAAGCGATGCCAGCGAGCGCTCGAGCTCGTACATCACTTGGAGCGCGCCCTGCGCCAATTCGTCGGGCGTATACGGGTGGAGCTGAGCGAACTCGCGTTTGGTCGCCATCGCGTCATTGACGCGCGGATTGTACTTCATCGTACACGAGCCCAGCGGATAAAAACCCAGGTCGATTCCGAACGTACGCTGCGAAAGTTTGGTAAAATGACGCACCACGTCGAGCTCGCTGTTGTCGGGCAGCGGCAGATCCTCGCGCAGCACGTTCTTCGGAAGGAACTGCTCGAGCGGTTTGCCTTGCTCCACGTAGCGGTTGGCACGCCCTTCTTGCCCGAGTTCGAAGATGAGCGGGCTCGCCGTGCGGTCAAACGTTGGCGTGGACACGAATGATTTCTCCGAGGGCGGTGGCGAGCTTCTCGATCTCGCCGGTCGTGGTCAGTTCGGTCGCATTCATCAAGATGCAGGTCGAGAATTCGGGATACCAGCGGCCGAGATCGACGCCGCCGAGAATCTTTCGTTCGCGCAGCTTGGCCAAGACTTCGCGCGCGCTCGTGCGCACGTCGACCACGATCTCGTTGAAGAACGGCGCGCTGAATTTCAATTTCACGCCGTCCAGTTTAGAGACGGCCGTGGCGAGTTCGCGCGAGCGCTCGAGATTGAGTGCGGCGACGTCGCGCAGCCCGGTCTTGCCCATGAGGGCGAGATAGATCGTGGCGATCAGCGCGCAGTGAGCCTGATTCGTGCAGATGTTCGAGGTTGCACGCTCGCGGCGGATGTGCTGCTCGCGCGCCTGCAGTGTCAGCACGTACGCCGTGCGACCCTGCGCGTCGACACTCTTGCCGACCAAACGGCCGGGGATCCGGCGCATGTGTTCCTTGGTCGAAGCGATGAACCCGACGTACGGACCGCCGTAGGCCATCGCAACGCCGAAGCTCTGCGCCTCGCCGACGACGATCTGCGCGCCCCAGGATCCCGGCGCGGCCAGAGCGCCGAGCGACATTGCTTCCGTGACCACGGCGATCGGCACGGTTTCACTCGCCGTAACCGACTGCTGTGCGGCGGGCGAGAGCACATCGACGTTCCCGAAAAAATTGGGCGATTGTAACGCCACCGCCGCATATTCTTTCGACGCAACCGCCGCGGCGAGCGCATCCGGATCGGTCGTTCCTTCGCGCGTGAGCGGGATTTCGTCGATCTCGACGTCGAGACCGTCGCAATAGGTCTTGAGCACGGCGCGATAATTCGGATCGATGGCCCGCGAGATCAGCACTTTTTTGCGGCCGTTGGCGTTGAGGGCCATGATCGCGCCCTCAGCCAGCGCGGTCGCGCCGTCGTACACCGACGCATTGGCCAGATCCATTCCGGTCAGCAAACAAACGTAGGTCTGCCACTCGTAGATCGCCTGGAGATAGCCTTGCGAGACCTCGGCTTGATAGGGCGTGTACGCGGTGAGAAATTCACCGCGCATCGCCAGTGCCCCGATGGCCGGCGGCGCGTAGTGCCGGTACGATCCGGCGCCCAAGAACGAGACGTAATCGACGCCGTTATTTTTTGCGGCAAAGTGTTCGAAACGCCGGCCGATTTGATATTCGGGAAGAGCGGGAACGACGTCGAGCCTCCCCTTGAGGGCGATCGCTTCGGGAACCTGGAGCAGATCGTCGAGCGTTCCGACGCCGATCGCGCCGAGCATCGCCCGAACATCGGCTTCCGTGTGGGGCGTATACATGTTTAAAAGGCGCTCCGCCCCAGACGACCCCACCGGCACGGATGCCGGTGCAATGGCCAAGCACACGACGTGCGGTCCGGCGAAGCCGGATGGCCTAAGTGGGGCACCCCAAATACACGTTTCATTCTAGTTGTGCGCGATCTTTTCGTAGTCGGCCGCGGTGAGGAGATTGTTCTTCTCGCCCGCGTCCTTGAGCTTGACTTTGAACATCCAGCCCTCGCCGTACGGATCACGGTTCACGGCGGCCGGGTCACCTTCGAGCGCACCGTTGATCTCGAGCACTTCGCCGCCGACCGGCGTGAACAGATCGGAAACGGCTTTCACCGATTCGACCACCCCGATGTTGCCGAATTGCTCGATCTGCTTGCCGACGCGCGGCAGCTCGACGTAGACGATGTCGCCGAGCGAGTCCTGCGCGTAGTCGGTGATTCCGACCGTCGCGGTCTCTCCCTCGATGTTCACCCACTCGTGCTCTTTGCTGTACAGCAGCGTTGCCGGGTCCGCCACGCTAGTCGATCCTCCTACTTCGGACGCTTATAAAAAGGTAACGGAACGATCGTCGCGTCGTGCCGCGTTCCGCGAATCTCGACCTCGACGCTCGCACCGACGGTTGCGGCGGTCTTGGCGAGCAGCGCGGTCGCGATATTCGAACCGCCCACCGACGGTGCCATCGAGCCGCTGCGGATCTCCCCCGCCGGCTCTCCCCCGAAAAAGACCGGATACCCTTCGCGGGCAGGCGCACGGCCCTTCATGATCAGGCCGGCGATGCGCGGGTAGTCGTCGCGCTCCATCTGCTCGATCAAGGCGTTGCGTCCGATGAACTCCGGCTTGCCGGTCTTGAGCGCCCATTGCAGTCCGGCTTGCACCGGCGTGATCTCCTCGGTCAGCTCGTGGCCATAAAGCGGCATGCCGGCCTCCAGACGCAAGACGTCGCGCGCCCCCAGACCGCACGGCTCGAGCCCGTCGGCGGCATGATCGCGCAGCAGCGCCGTCCAGATCTCGGGCGCATGTTCGCCGAAGACGAAGAGTTCGAAACCGTCCTCACCCGTGTATCCGGTGCGCGCGACGATCGCGGGCCGGCCGTAGACGTTGCCCTCGGCGCAGAAGTAATATTTCAAGGCGGAGAGATCCACGTCGACGTGCGGCTGCAGCATTGCGACCGACTTCGGACCCTGCAACGCGATCAGCGCGTTGCGGCCGTGCAAGTTCTCGAGCCGCACGCTTCCGGCGATGTTTGCGTTGAGATGACTCCACATCTTCTCGGCGTTGGCGCCGTTGACCACCAGCAGCCAGCGCTCGCTCAAGCGATAGAAAATCGTATCGTCGTGTGCGCCGCCCTGCGGATTGCAAAAGATATTGTAGCGCGCCTGCATCGGTTTCATCGAGTCGACCGCGTTGATCGTCAGCGTCTCGGCCCAGAGCGCCACATCCGGCCCTTCCATGAGAAACTGCGCCATGTGCGAGAGATCGAAGAGTCCCGCGCGATGCCGCACGGCGTCGTGTTCCTTCAAGATGCTCGAGTACTGCACCGGCATTTCGAAGCCCGCGAACGGGACCATGCGCCCACCGTGTTTGCCGTGCTCGTGATAGAGCGCCGTGCGGCGCAGTTGCGTTGAGGTGCTCATGCTTTCGGCGCCTCCTCCGGATAGCTGTTCAGGAAATTGAGCGTCGCGTGCGCGACCAGCTTGCCGTCGCTGCGCACCGCGACCTCGCCGTAGCAGATGCGCCGCCCGGCGCGCAGGACCGTCGCTTCGGCAATCAGATCGTGCGGCGGAAGCGCCGGCGCGAGAAAATTGCACTGCAGCGCAACGGTGACCGTGTCTTGCTCCCGCCCGTAGATCGATGCGAGCGCAACGTAGAAGACGGTGTCACACAAACTGACGATCGCGCCCCCGTGCACGGCACCGGAACCGTTCGAGATCTCGGGACGATACGGCATACGCATGATCGCCTTGCCGTGATCGACGCTTTCCAGTTTGAGATCCAGCAGCGCGACGAAGTGCGACTTGTGTTTCTCCCAGTGGTGCGGTGCGGAGGCGAAATCGATGCCCACTAAAACACGGGTCCATCGGCGGCGAGCGCACGACGCAAATAGAGCGGCAACGAGAAGAGCCGCCGGTGGGTTTGGCCGTCGTAGAAGAAATTCTCGCCACGCAACTGGGCACAATAGGCATCGACCTTGGCCGAGTCGAGGCTCGCAAGATCGACCGTGTCGCTGCAGGCGAGGAAGGCCCAGTCGGTATCGAAAGCCGGCACGTAGGTAAAAAAGGACGTCACGTGGCGATAATGCCGGCGCAGCGTGCGCGCCATCTTGCAATGCAGCGAGTAATTGTGGAACGCCGCCGTGCTCGCTTGCAGCACGTAGACGCCGCCCGGCGCAAGGCGCGACTTGATCAGATGAAAGACGTCTTCGTTGAATAAGATGTTGCTGGGCGAGTCCTCGAGCGGTTCGGTCAGATCCGAAATGATGACGCCGAAGCGCTCGTCATGCGCTCGCATGTAGGCGAGGGCGTCGCCGATGATCACGTTCGCGCGCGACTCCTCGAAGGCGCCGTTCGCCCATTCGGGCAGATACTTCTTGGAGAGATCGACGACCATCCCGTCGATATCGACCATGGTGCAGCGTTTCACGCCGGGGTGGCGCAGCACTTCGCGCAGGGTCGCACCCTCGCCGCCGCCGAGAATCAGCACCTCGGCGCGGTCGGCGCTCGCCGCCATCGCGGGATGCACCAGCGACTCATGATAGATCTTTTCGTCGCCTTGAGAGCTCTGTGTGTCACCGTCGAGGATCAGCATCTTGCCGAAAACCGGCGTCGAGATCACCGCGACCTGTTGAAAGTCGGAGCGGCCGGAGAAGAACACGGTCTCGATGGCGTGATGGTGCGCCTCGGTCGGAGCGGATTCTTCGACGTACCACTGCCAATGCTCGGTTTTGGGCATAGCGGGCAGCAGGCTTCGCCGCGGGAGAAAGGTGCCCCCGCCCGCTTATGTCGTCGAGACCTCGTAAAGACAATAGACGTAGTAGTAATTGCCGAACGTGAACGTACCACTCGGGTTAGCCCACGTCAGCGTCTGCCCGCCGTTGTAGTCGGTTGCCGCGCCCATATCGGCTTGCGGCGCGTACCAGGCGTTATACCCCGTGCTCGCCGTGTACGACGGATCGTTGGTTTGGAAAGCGGCGAAGAAATTATAACCTTGCGGTGCATAGCCGGGCGGAAGCGTGAGCTGGAACTGCGGATACTGCGGCAGCGTGAATGCAGCGCTCGGCTGCAGCTCGACGTACACGAGCGGCGTTCCCGTCGAATCGTCTTGCATGCGGCGCTTCGCTCCCGATGCTCGCGTGACGATAAACGGCGTCAGGCCCGCCGGCGCCGCGGTCGCAACGGAGACCGCGACCGTCGTTCCGCTCCCCGCGCTTGCCGCCTGCACGTTCACCGTGACGCCGAACTCGTTGGTCACGACATAGGCGCTCGCCGGCGACGACGTGCTGATCGGCATGGCCGTCGCGGGTGCGCCGCTCGCCGCATAGGCCGGCGTGGGGGTTGGGGTCGGTGTGGTGCTCGTAGTCGGTGTGGAGCTACCGCTGCCGCTGCCGCCGCATCCGGCGGCGAGCGCGAGCGCACAGACTGAAAATACGAATCCGATGATGGGCAGACGCATCCCGAAAGCTTTCGATTTCGACGCGCGTACCCTGCGCCGCGGCGAAAATCTGAGAAGGGCGCCCGCAAGGGCGCCCTCCCTGAACCGCGGCTGAGAAGCGAGGAGTAAAAAAAGGACCATCGCTGTCGCGATGATCCTTCGGTTTCGCTCGAAGCTCGATTATGCGGAGAGCGCGGTTGTTTCGTGATCGCGGGTAACGACGTGGGTGAACGCGCCGCTGCTTTGCGCGATGCCCCGCTTCACTTCCGTGGTCAGCATGGTCTTGGCGCACAGTGCCTTCGCAGCGAACTCGCACGCCAGCCATGGATCGGTGTGGTCGCCGCACGTATAAAAGTCCATTGCGGCGTAGCCCGTCTCGGGCCAGGTATGGATCGAGATGTGCGACTCGGCAAGGACGACCACGCCGGAGACGCCTTGGGGCTCGAACCGATGAAATGCGACTTCCATAATCGTCGCGCGCGATGCATTGGCCGCTCCGATCATCATCTCGCGGACCGCATCGACGTTGGTGAGTGCGGCTGCATCGCAGCCCGACAACTCGCACACGATGTGCGTACCGAGTGCCTTCAATTTTTCCGCTCTCCTTGAGCCTCGGGGGAATCCCACCTCCGGACTTGTCGGCTGGCGCCTGCTGTGCAGCGTCACGTCCCCGACCTATCGACGAACTCTTGCCGGCGCTTTTCGGTGCACGGGCGACTCGTCGCGATGGCGCAAAAAGGGCGCGCCCACCCCATACCGTGGACCTGCCGCTCGGGGATCAAACCAAGCTCAATACCCCAGGTCCGGCGAACATGATAACCCCCCTTGCCCCCCCTGTAAACCCCTTTGGGATAAGAAGTTCTTAAGGTGGTTCGAACGCGTCGTGCGGCTTGGTTGCATACCAGAGCAGTGAAGAGATTTTGAAGCTCCTACTTCACAATCTTGACTATAAGGGAGGGCGTGGTACCCTCAGATTGCCATGACTACGCCCGCATCGCTCGGCTCGGACGCGCATCCTGCGCTCGGGCTCCAGCAGCCGCCTCGTGCGGCAGCCACGCCAGCTCAGCTCCCGGTCTCCGAGGACTACCGCCACGGGTTCCACGACCCGGAAAACTACGTTTTCAAGTCGGACAAGGGCCTCACGCGCGAGATCGTCGAGCGCATCAGCGCGATGAAGAATGAGCCGGACTGGATGCGGGACTTCCGCCTCAAGGCTTACGAGCTCTTCGTCAGCAAGCCGATGCCGACGTGGGGCGACACCGAGCTGCTCTCCCAAATCGACTTCGCGGACATCCATTATTTCGTCAAGTCGACCGACAAGACCGAGCGTTCGTGGGACGACGTACCCGACGACATCAAACGCACCTTCGATCGTTTGGGCATTCCGGAGGCCGAGCGCAAGTTCTTGGCCGGCGTTTCCGCCCAGTACGAGTCGGAAGTCGTCTATCACAACGTCAGCAAGGAACTCGACGCGCAGGGCGTGCTCTTCTGCGACATGGATACCGCGGTCAAGCAGTATCCGGAGATCGTCCGCAAATATCTCGCGACCGTGATTCCCGCCGCGGACAACAAGTTCTCGGCACTGAACTCCGCCGTTTGGTCGGGCGGATCGTTCATCTACGTTCCGCCGGGCGTCGAAGTGAAGATGCCGCTGCAAGCCTATTTCCGTATCAACGCCGAGAACATGGGTCAGTTCGAGCGCACGCTGATCATAGCGGATGCCGGAGCGAAGATCCATTACATCGAGGGCTGTACCGCGCCGAAGTTCTCGACCTCGTCGCTGCACAGTGCGGTAGTCGAACTGATTGCGCTCGAGGGCGCGTCGATTCGCTACACCACCATTCAAAATTGGTATCGCAATATCTACAATCTCGTGACCAAGCGTGCGGTGGCGCACGAGAACGCGACGGTCGAATGGGTGGACGGTAACCTCGGTTCGAAGCTCACGATGAAGTATCCGTCGATCTACTTGATGGGTGAAGGCGCGCGCGGCGAGATTCTGTCGATGGCGTTTGCCGGCGAGGGCCAGCACCAGGATGCCGGCGCCAAAGTGATCCACGTCGCGCCGAACACGACCTCGGTCGTGACCAACAAGAGCGTGAGCGCGCACGGCGGCAAGACGACCTATCGTGGCCTCGTCGAGATCTTTCCGGGAGCAACCGGCGCCAAGACGCGCGTGCGCTGCGACGCGCTGATCATGGACGACCGCTCGGCCAGCGACACGAAGCCGACGATGAAGATTCACGAGCAGCGCTCGACCGTCGAGCACGAGGCGAGCGTCTCGAAGATCGGCGAGGACCAACTGTTTTACGCGATGTCGCGCGGTCTCTCGGAAGCCGATGCCACGGCGATGATCGTCAACGGCTTCTTCGACTTCTTCGTCAAAGAATTGCCGATGGAATACGCCGTCGAGCTCAACCGTCTGGTGAAGATGGAGATGGAAGGCGCCGTCGGCTAACCGCTGAAAATCCCGGCATGGTTTGGCGTGCCGCGGCAGCGTTGGTACTTGCCTGGTTCATCTGCGCCGCTCCCGCCCGTTCGTGGGCGACGGGCTGCATCGTCGCGATCCCGGCGACCATGGTCGATACGGTCGATTCGGGAACCGCTTTCCCCGGTATGGAATTCCGCTTCAAGCTCGCGGTAACCGCACGCATCGATAACGTGCTCATTCCGCAGGGAACGATCGGCTACGGCGTGGTACGCGAAGTGACCGCGGCGAGCAATCACGACCGTAACGGTTCGCTCGTGCTCGAGGTGCGTGAACTCGTCTACAACAATAAACCCTACCAAGTCATGATCGATCCCCGCGACGCCTCGGTCTGGGCGCCGGCCGAAACGCTCGCCGAGCGCGCGACCGGGTATCTCCCGATCCCCGGTCTCGTGCGCACGGCGGTCAACGAGGTCCGCAGCGGAAAGAACGTGAAAATCGGACCGGGCTTCATGTTCCATATCGTTGCGCTCGGCACGACACCCAAAACGCTTGCGCCTTGCCACAAGATCGGTAATTGATCGTGGAACGGCGCGTGGCGCCCGCACGCGAGATCCCGCCGGGAACGGCTAAATCCTTTGCCGTCGACGGCGTGGAGATCTTGATTTGCAACCTCGGCGGTTCGTTCTACGCAATCGACGACGTCTGCACGCATGACGGCGGCCCGCTCGACCAAGGCGAGATCGAGGGCGCGTGCGTGATTTGCCCGCGTCACGGCGCGACGTTCGACGTGCGCACCGGCGCCCCGACGATGCCCGCCGTCATGCCGGTGCAAACCTATCCCGTGCGCGAAGACGCCGGCGAGCTGTACGTGGAGCTGTGATGCGGATCGTCATCCGCGCCGTTGCCGCACTGCTCGCAGCCATCGCCGTGATCCTCGCGATCTATGCCGGCAACGTGTTCGCCGGCATGCACGCGCGTGCGCGAGCCGACGGCACGATCGCCGGGCTGGGTCTGTACGCACCGGTTCAGATCTTGCGCGACGCGCGCGGCGTACCGCATGTCCGTGCACAGAACGAACACGATCTCTTCTTTGCGCAAGGCTACGTCGAGGGAGCGGACCGGCTCTTCCAACTCGACCTGCAGCGCCGGTTCGTCTACGGAGATCTCAGCGAGATTCTCGGATCCGTGACGCTGCGGGCCGACGAAGCAGCACGCGTCGTGCCGGTGCGTGAGATCGTCGAGCGAGAGTGGGCGCGGCTGAACGGAGGCGACCGTGCGATGCTGCGGGCGTTTGCGGACGGCGTCAACGCGGCGGCGTCCCGCGAGTCGACCCCGGTCGAGTTTCGGATCCTTCATTATTCGATGCAGCCGTGGAGACCGCAAGACTCGCTTGCGGTCGCTTTCGCAACCGTCCTCGTTTTGACCGACGATTGGAACGAGGTCGCCGGCCGTGTGGGCAAGAACGAACCCCTTTCCGATCCCTGCTTCGATGCGCCGGTCACCGAAGGTCTCGCGCACATCGCCGACCCGGCGCGTTGCAGCACACGCGACGCCCGCCTCGATCTGATCCGCGCGCTTCTCGACCGGCGGCCGCCGATCGGCAGCAATGAATGGGCGGCCGGGGCAGCGCACACCGCGAGCGGACGCGCGCTGCTCGCCAACGACCCGCATCTGCAGCTCGGCATTCCAGGCGTGTGGTATCTGCTCGATCTGCATGCGCCGACGTTTCACGCCGCCGGCGCGACGCTGGTGGGAACGCCGGGGATCACGCTCGGTCACAACGATAAGGTCGCGTGGGGCGCGACCAACGGAGCGGTAACGGCGCTCTCGATCTTCGATGCGCCGCCACATCTCGAGCCCGCCGATTGGCAAACCGAGAAGTTCCGCGTTCGCTTCGGCCGCGACGTGACCAAGCGCTACTACCGCGGCGCGCGCGAGTTCGGCACGTGGGTCAGCGTGAACGCCAAACGACGATTTGTGCTCGTGCGGTGGAACGCATACGACGACCCGCAATCCGCACTGACGACGTTCGAAGCGCTCGATCGCGCGCGCAGCATCGAAGACGCGCTGGCGGCGCTGCGCACCTATCCCGGACCGACGCAGAATTTCGAACTTGCCGGCGTGAGCGGCCGCGTCGCCTATCAGCTTGCCGGCTCGATACCGGACGATCCGCTGTGGTCGCGCGGCATTCACCCGGCAAGCGATCTGCGCAACGTCTATCCGCCGGTTCCGTTCGACGAGCTGCCGCACGTTGCGCCCGCGCGCACGGCGATCGTGTGGACGTCGAACAACAAGATGTACGGACCGTCGTATCCGCTCAGGCTCTCGCCGGCATTCATCGCACCGTGCCGAGCCTATCGCGTTGCCCGGATGCTGCGCGCCCGCACGACGTACGACATCGCATATTTCGCGGCGATGCAGATGGACGTGCTCTCGGTTTGCGAACGTGCGCTCGCGGCGCACGTCCCGCAGCTCGCCGCGTGGGACGGCCGCTTCACGCCGGTCTCGCGGGACGCGACCGCCGCGTACTACCTGCGCCGGGCGCTCGTGCGCGAGTTCGGCGGCATGACCGAAACGATGCTCGCCTCACGCGCGAAGCCGGGGGCCGTCACGGCACTCGCCGCCGTCAGCGATCCCTCGCCGACGCCCTGGGGAACGGCCGGCGCGGTGCAGGTGCGTCACCCGCTCGCCGCGCTCGGGTTTTCGTTCTTGAATGGAACCACGTTCGCTGGCGACGGCGACGCCTACACGGTGAAGGTTCAGAACTACGGGTTCTCGCAGAGCTTCCGCGCCGTCTGGGACGTCGGGAACTGGGATGCCGGCGGCATCACGATTCCGCAAGGTGAATCGGGACGGCCGGGCAGCGGCCACTACACCGACGAAGCCGCCGCCTGGGTTGCCGGAAAGCTACTGCCGCTGCCCTATTCGGACGCGGCCGTCGAGGCGGCGGCGGTGCACCGGTTGACGCTCGAGCCGGCGGCCGGGTCAGGACGTTGACAGCTCCCGGGAGCCCTGGTACTGTGTGTCAGTCATGTACGCGATCATTCAGACCGGCGGCAAGCAAATGCGCGTTGCCGAGGGCGACGTCATCCGCACCGACCTCGTCGATCTCGAGGCCGGAGCCGACGTCACCTTCGATCAGGTCGTGCTCGCGAGCACCGGCAGCGGCGTGAAAGTCGGTACGCCCACCCTCGCGGGGGCCACTGTGACCGGGACCGTGCTGCGCCAAGCCAAGGACAAAAAGATCCTGGTCTTCCGCTATAAAGCGAAGAAGCGCGTGCGTAAGCTCAACGGCCACCGGCAACGCTTCGCCGAAGTCAAAATCACGAAAATCAGCCTTTAACCCTCGAGTAGGCTCAGGGCGCCGGGGTGAGCGATGGTTGAAGTGACCTTTTACCGGGATGGCCGTGGGCGGCTCTCCCGGTTTTTTGCATCCGGTCATGTCGAAATCCCCGAGAATAGTTCCGATGAGTATTCGCTGGTCTGCGCGGCCGTTTCGGCGGTGCTTCAGGCCGCACGCGCAGGACTCGAAGAGCACGCGAATATCGAGGTCGGCGCAGCGATGCGCGCTGGGCTCATCGACGTGAACGTTCCCGAATCCGCGCGAGACGACGCCGCGGTGATTGCGATCGTCGCAACCGCCGAGCTGGCCAGCGAACAGCTCGCCCGGCAGTACCCGGCTCACGTCCGCGTAACACGCTCGCGCCAAACCGGGTAGAATAGGCAGCGTACCCGAAGGAGGATCCCATGTCTGACACGTTCCGCACGACGCCGCCCGATCAGCCGTGGTCGGCCTCGAATTCCGCCGGAAACGGCTACCAAGGAGCCTTCGGCGACGAACCGCGCTCGGAAGAGGGCGAGAACGAAGTGGGCAAGGCGCTTCTCATCGGATTGCTCGGCGGCTTGGCCTCGGCCGCGGGGTACATGGTCTACCGCCGGCTGCCGGAGGAGCAGAAAGAACGCCTACACGCGCAGGTGCGGACGCTCGTCGCGCAGCGCATTACCGAACTGCGCCAGAACTTCAACATCTAGACGCGCAGCTTCGCCTGCGCGCCTGCTATTTGGGCTCGTCGACCGGCGGCCGCGGCTCGCTCTGAGCCTCGCTGATCTCGGCGGCGCGTTCCATCTCGGCAATGAACGAGTGCGAGGTATTCTGGATCTCGCGCATCAGCCGCCCGCTCTGACGCATGATTTTGGGCAGCTGATCGGGACCGAACAGCAGCAGCGCCAGCACCGAGACGACCATGATATCGGGAACAGAGAACATCGCTCGATTCGTCTTCGCTTGCGGCGGCCTCGGTCCGCTCGCAGAGGACAGGGAGGAACTCCTCCTGCGGCTGTACAAGCGGGCACGTCCGCGTGAAGATCATCTACACACGAGGCAACCGGACCGAAACCCTCGCCTCGTTGGCGACCCTACGCAAGATCCTGCAGCGCTTCGTTGCCCACCGAGTCTTTTACGAAGTCTCGAGCCGCAGCAAGCGTGGGCACGAGTTCTTTTCTGCCAAGAACGTCTTCGTCGTCGGTTCGATCGAGGTGACCAATTACGAGCATCTCAAAATTTTGATCTTCGACGCCAACAACGCGTCACACTCGATCGAGATTCTCAATCCGCAAACGATGCGCATCTACGACGAGATGCCTGGGCGCGGGTTCGCGGTTTCGTTCATCAGCGAAAGCGACAACGGCGTCGAGACGCGCTGCTACATTCGCGACGAAGGCGAAGACGCGGACCACGTCAAGGCACAGACCGCGCTCGAAAAAATCACGCTTCCGCAGCTCTTCGAATATCTCGAAGAACTCACCGCCGTCGAAGCCTCCAAAACCTAATAAATTTAAAGTTTTAGCAACGCGTCGGTGACGTCGCCGGGGGACACCCGCATGGCGCTGAGCACACCCGGCGAACGAATCGCGTCGGCTGCAATCCCGAAGGCCAGATGTTTGGGCAGAAATTGCTCGCCTTCTCCCACCCGCCGCGCGGCCTCGTTCCACACCGCGTAGGCCTCACGGCTCAACCACACGCTCTTACTGCCGTCAGGCACTTTGAAGGCCAGCGTATTGAACCGCAGCAGCGCGGCACGCTCGCCGCTCTGCAAGTGCGGTTCGGGAATGCGCGAAGCCGTCAGGCGCGTTCCCGCGTCATCGGGAAGTTCGTACGTCTCCAGCTTTTCGCGCGGCAAGACCTCGGTGAGCGCAGGCCCGATTTGCGGATCGTCCAGCAGCGCGAGCAGCAGCGTACGCACGGTGATGAAGGGTTCGTGCATCCCGCCGGCGAGCGCCGCCGCGCTGCGCATCAGGGCGAGAATCTCATCCGAAAGGAAGATCTGCTCGGCGCTATCGGCCATACGCCTGCGATTCGAGGCTCGCTTTACGGGTGCCTCGAAGGAGCGACGCTCATGCTCATCATCGACGTGATCACGCTCTTCCCCGAAGTCTTCGCGCCGTTCGTCGGGCTCTCGGTCCTCGGACGCGCGGTGGAAGCCGGAACGATCGCGATTCGCTATCACCATCTGCTCGACGCGCTGCAAGGAAACGAACGTGCCGACGATATGCCCTACGGCGGCGGCGCCGGCATGGTCTTGCGGATCGAACCGCTCGCGCGCGCGCTGGACGCGATCATCGCAAGCGCCCCCGCCGGCGAGCGGCGCGCGATCGTCGTACCGGCGGCCGCAGGCAAGGCATTCGCCCACGCCGACGCAGCTCGTTTGGCCGCCCACGACCGTTTGATCGTGATCTGCGGCCACTACGAGGGGATCGACGAGCGCCTGGCCGAGCTGTATCCGCTCGAGGAATTTTCCGTTGGGGACTTCATTCTGACCGGGGGCGAACTGGCTGCGCTGGCCATCATCGACGCAACAGCCCGCTTGGTTCCCGGCGTGATCGACGCCGATTCGGCCGCGCACGAGTCCTTTGCCAACGGCTGGCTGGATTATCCCAGCTACACTCGGCCGCCGGTCTTTCGCGGGGTCGAGGTGCCGGCGGTCTTGCTCTCGGGCGACCACGCCAAGATCGCCGCCTGGCGCCGTGAACAGTCCCGGGCGCGGACCGCCGCGCGGCGGAAAGACTTGCTCGGCGAAGGGGGCCCCGGCTCAGTGGGAGGCGTGGAGCCGTAGGCTGAAGGCGCCTTTCAAATTCCGGGGGTTCCACAATCCGCCTGTACAAGCTCGGCTGGGATGTCCCCCTGAAACTCGTTAGAGATGTCCCTTCGTCGAGATCGCCCGGTAGGTTTGTTTTTTCCAGGGGTGTGTCATCGGCGGGGTGTGTGCCTTTTGGGGATGGTGCGCGCGCGGATTGAGCGCCGGTCGTGCTTCAAGCGCTTTTGCATCGAGAACGGTGGTGAGGTGGTGCGAGGTACCGCGCCGATAGGGCAGTTGTTCTCCACGGTATTCGATGAAGAGCTGGTCATGTCGATTGCGCCAGATGCGCACTTTTG